>NZ_JBHTSV010000004.1:0-225705 GCF_042794925.1 Brachybacterium sp. NPDC056505 | reverse complement strand
GTGCCATGGACGCTGGTCCATGGCACGGAACGCTCCCTTCTCCGTGGTGCGCGGCGGCCCGAGGGCCTACGGTTCAGACGCGGACGCGCGGTCAGACGCGGCCGCGGATGACCGCCTGCTTGACCTCGGCGATCGCCTTGGTGATCTGGATGCCGCGGGGGCACGCCTCGGTGCAGTTGAAGGTGGTGCGGCAGCGCCACACGCCCTCCTTGGAGTTCAGGATCTCCAGACGCTGCTCGCCCGCGTCGTCGCGCGAGTCGAAGATGAAGCGGTGCGCGTTCACGATCGCGGCCGGACCGAAGTACTGGCCGTCGGTCCAGAAGATCGGGCACGACGAGGTGCACGCGGCGCACAGGATGCACTTGGTGGTGTCGTCGAAGACCTCGCGCTGCTCGGCGCTCTGGAGGCGCTCGCGGCTGGGCTCCTGGCCCTCGGCCACGAGGAACGGCATGACCTCGCGGTAGGCGTCGAAGAAGGGCTCCATGTCGACGATGAGGTCCTTCTCGACCGGGAGGCCCTTGATCGGCTCGACCGTGATGGGCTTGGAGATGTCCAGGTCCTTCAGCAGGGTCTTGCAGGCCAGGCGGTTGCGGCCGTTGATGCGCATGGCATCGGAGCCGCACACGCCGTGCGCGCACGAGCGGCGGAAGGTCAGCGACCCGTCCAGGTGCCACTTCACCTCGTGGAGCGCGTCGAGGACACGGTCGGTGCCGTGCATGGTGACGGTGAACTCCTGCCAGTAGGGCTTGGGTTTGCCCTCGGCGTCGGGGTTGAAGCGGTTGATCTTGAGCGTGACCTCGAAGGAGGGGATCTCCTGGGCCTGCGGCTCGGCGTCGGTCCTCTCTGCGACAGCAGTCATCAGAACGTGCGCTCCTTCGGCTCGTAGCGGGTGATGATGACTTCCTTGGTGCCGAGCACGATGTCCGTGCCCTCCAGGCCCTCGCCGTCGAGCGTCTTGTAGGCCATGGTGTGCGCGAGGAAGTTGACGTCGTCGCGCTTCGGGAAGTCCTCGCGGAAGTGGCCTCCGCGGGACTCCTTGCGCTCGAGGGCGCCGAGCGCGACGACCTCCGCGAGCTCGAGCAGGAAGCCCAGCTCGACGGCCTCGAGGAGATCGAGGTTGTAGCGCAGGCCCTTGTCCTGCACGGCCACGGTCTCGTAGCGCTTCTTGAGCTCGGTGATGTCCGACAGGGCCTTGCGGCAGGTCTCGTCGGTGCGGAACACCTGGACGTTGGCGTCCATGGTCTCCTGCAGGTCCTTGCGGATGTCGGCCACGCGGTCCTCGGTGGCGGGACGGTCGCGCAGGCGCTGCAGCAGCTCGACGACGGGCGTCTCGACGCCCTCGGGCAGCTCGGCGAGCTCGACCTGCTGGGCGTGCTCGGCGGCGGCGACGCCCGCGCGCTTCCCGAAGACGTTGATGTCGAGCAGCGAGTTCGTGCCCAGGCGGTTGCCGCCGTGCACGGAGACGCAGGCGACCTCGCCGGCCGCGTACATCCCGGGGATCACGTCGTGCTCGTTGCGCAGCACCTCGCCCATGATGTTCGTCGGGATGCCGCCCATGCCGTAGTGGGCCGTCGGGAAGACGGGCACCGGCTCGGTGTAGGGCTCGACGCCCAGGTAGGTGCGCGCGAACTCGGTGATGTCCGGGAGCTTCGCGTCGATGTGCGCGGGCTCGAGGTGCGTGAGGTCCAGCAGCACGTAGTCCTTGTTCGGACCGCAGCCGCGGCCCTCGCGGACCTCGTTGGCCATCGCGCGGGCGACGACGTCGCGGGGCGCGAGGTCCTTCAGCGTCGGCGCGTAGGTCTCCATGAACCGCTCCATGTTGGAGTTGCGCAGGATGCCGCCCTCGCCGCGGGCCGCCTCGGAGAGCAGGATGCCCAGGCCCGCGAGGCCCGTCGGATGGAACTGGAAGAACTCCATGTCCTCGAGGGGGATGCCGCGGTTCAGCGCCATCGCCGGGCCGTCGCCCGTGAGGGTGTGGGCGTTCGAGGTGGTCTTGAACATCTTGCCGAAGCCGCCGGTGGCGAACACGACCGACTTGGCGCGGAAGATGTGGATCTCGCCGGTCGCGAGCTCGTAGGCCACGATGCCGGCGGCGCGCACGTTCTCGTCCTCGCGGGGATCGCCCGTGAGCAGCACGTCCAGCGCGTAGTACTCGTTGAAGAACTCCACGTGCTGCTTGACGCAGTTCTGGTAGAGGGTCTGCAGGATCATGTGGCCGGTGCGGTCCGCCGCGTAGCAGGAGCGGCGCACGGGCGCCTCACCGTGCTCGCGGGTGTGACCGCCGAAGCGGCGCTGGTCGATGCGGCCCTCGGGCGTGCGGTTGAAGGGCAGGCCCATCTTCTCGAGGTCGAGCACCGCGTCGATGGCCTCCTTGGCCATGACCTCGGCGGCGTCCTGGTCCACCAGGTAGTCGCCGCCCTTGACGGTGTCGTAGGTGTGCCACTCCCAGTTGTCCTCCTCGACGTTCGCGAGGGCGGCGCACATGCCGCCCTGGGCGGCGCCGGTGTGGGAGCGGGTGGGGTAGAGCTTCGTGATCACGGCGGTGCGGGCGCGGGGGCCCGACTCGAGGGCCGCGCGCATTCCCGCGCCGCCGGCGCCGACGATGACCACGTCGTAGGTGTGGATCTGCATGTCAGGGGGTCTCCAGGATCACTCGGAGCAGATGGAGGGCAGGAGCGAGGGGTCGGCGCCCGCGGGGCACGGCGAGAAGGTGAAGATCACCAGGGTGCCGAGCACGACGGTCACGACCACGGCGACGTACAGCAGAACCTTCAGGACCAGGCGCAGCGTCGAGGAGCGCGCGTAGTCGTTGATGATCGTGCGCACGCCGTTGCCGCCGTGGAACATGCCCAGCCACAGCATGAGCAGGTCCCAGGTCTGCCAGAACGGATTGGCCCACTTGCCGGAGACGAAGGCGAAGTCGATGCGCTGCACGCCCTCGCCCAGCCACAGGTTCACGAACAGGTGGCCGAACACGAGGATCACGAGGATGGCGCCGGAGAAGCGCATGAACAGCCACGAGAGCATCTCCGCGTTCACGCCGCGCCGACCGGTGCGCGCGTAGCGCGTGCGGGGCTCGGGGATCTTGGTCGCGGTCATCAGGTCACCACCATCCGAACATGTGGCCCAGCTGGCGGGGCACGAAGCCGATCATGAGCAGCACCCACACCACGACGACGCCCCAGAACAGGGCGCGCTGGCGGCGGGCGCCCTGGGACCAGAAGTCCACGAGGATCACCCGGATGCCGTTGAGGGCGTGGAAGCAGATCGCGGCCACCAGGCCGATCTCTCCGAGCCCGAACACGATCGTCTTGTAGTGCCCGATCACCTCGTTGTAGGCCTCGGGGGACACGCGCACGAGGGCGGTGTCCATGACGTGCACGATCAGGAACAGGAAGATGAGCATTCCCGAGATGCGATGCGCGACCCAGGACCACATGCCCTCGCCGCCGCGATAGAGCGTCCCGGCCTCTGCTGATGCCACGGATTCCTCCGACTTGTACTGGTGTGTGCCGGGCGGCTCCGACCTGCGCAGTCCAGGTGGGGCCTCGGTGCCCACGGGCCAGCGCCCGTGACCACGACGACGTCCTCATCGTGCCCGGCGTGGGGCTCTGCCACAGTAGCACCGCCGCAGGTCGCGACGGGGACGGCCGACACCCCGGATACCCTGGGCGCCATGCCGAGCGCCGCATCCCACGACGACCCGCTGACAGCACTCCGGGAGGTTCCTGACCAGGTGTCAGGACACGACCCGGGCCGGACGGCGGCCCCTGTGCGTCCCTTCGTCCCCGTGGTCCCCGCCGGGGGTGCGGGCACCCGCCTGTGGCCACTCTCACGCGCCGACCGGCCGAAGTTCCTCCTGGACCCGCTGGGGCAGGGGCGCTCCCTGCTGCAGGCGACGCTCGCCCGCGTCGGGCCCTCGGCCGATCGTCCCGCGATCGTGGTCACGGGCGCACGCCACGCGGAGGCCGTCGCCGCGCAGCTCGGATCGCGCGCGCCCGGCGCCGGCCCCCGCATCCTGTGCGAGCCCTCTCCGCGCAACTCGATGCCCGCGATCGCTCTCGCCGCCGCCCTCGCCGAGGCCGAGGACCCCGACGCCGTGATCGGCTCCTTCCCGGCGGACCACCTGGTGGGGGACGAGGCCGCACTGACCTGCGCGATCGCCGCCGCGCGTGCCGCGGCCGCCCGCGGGTACCTCGTGACCATCGGCATCGAGCCCACCCGCCCCGCCACGGGGTTCGGCTACATCGAGAGGGCCGACGGGGCCCCCGTCGAGGGCGTCGACGACGACGGGGCCGGGGGCGACGGAGCCCTCCCGTCCCTCGCGGGCACGGGCGCGCAGCGCGTCGCGAGCTTCGTCGAGAAGCCCGACGCCGAGCGCGCGGCCCGATACCTCGCCGGCGGGCGTCACCTCTGGAACGCGGGCATCTTCGTCGCGGGCGCCCGCGAGCTGCTCGACGCCCTCGCCGCGCAGATCCCTCCGCTCGCCGCGGGCGTGCGCCGGATCGCCGCCGCGCGGATCCGGGAGGCGGCGGGCGAGGCATCGGACGACCGGGTCGCCGACCGGGTGCTCGAGGAGGTGTGGCCGACGCTCACGAGCATCGCGATCGACCATGCCCTGGCCGAGCCGCTGGCCGCGCAGGGCAGGGTCGCCGTCGTCCCCGCGGACCTCGACTGGGACGACGTCGGCGACTTCGCGGCGCTCGCCCGGCAGCTGCGCCGGGCGGGGGACGCGGAGGCGCGCGACGTGGTCGTCGTCGGCGGCGCCCGGACGATCGATCGGCGTGCGCGGGCCACGGTGTACGGTTCGTCGCAGCGTCCGATCGCACTGGTCGGCGTGGATGGTCTGAGCGTCGTCGAGACCGATGACGTGCTCCTGATCGCCGCCGACTCCGGTGCCCGCGACCTCGCCGAGCTCGTCGCCGGGCTCGAGGACGAGGGCCTCGCGGATCTGCGCTGAGGCGGACGGACGGCGCGGCGGACGCGCAGTGGACGAGGGGAAGGGCGGACGAGGTCGTGGACAGCGATGTCGAGGAGCAGGTGCGCACGATGCTGGGGGAGGACGGGCTGATCCGTCGGACCCTCATCGAGCGCGGCGACGAGCTGCGGGAGGTGCGGCGGCATCTGCACCGCCATCCCGAGCTGAGCCACGAGGAGCACGCGACGACCGACGTCATCGCCGCCCATCTCAGCGATCTCGGACTCTCCCCGGTGCGCATGCCCCGCACCGGGCTGATCTGCGACATCCCGGGCTCCGACCCCGACCTCGCCCCGATCGCGCTGCGCGCGGACATGGACGCACTCGGCATCCCGGAGCTCACGAGCGTGCACTACCGCTCGGAGGTCGAGGGCGTCTCCCACGCCTGCGGCCATGACGTCCACATGAGCGCCGTGCTCGGCGCCGCCATGGCCCTCGTGCGGGTCGCCGACGCCGGCGCCCTGCGCCGCACGGTGCGCCTGGTCTACCAGCCCTCCGAGGAGCGCCATCCCTGCGGCGCGCTCGAGCTCATCGGCGAGGGGGTCGTCGACGGCATCGACTCGATCTTCGCGCTGCACTGCGACCCCGGCGTCGACGTCGGGCACGTCGGACTCAAGCCCGGCCCGATCACCTCGGCCACCGATCCCGTGCGCATCGAGGTGCGCGGCGCCGGCGGCCACACCTCCCGGCCCCACCTCACCCAGGACCTCATCTACGCGCTCGGACAGATCGTCACCCAGGTGCCCGCGGCCTTCAGCCGGCGGATGGACCCGCGCAGCGGCGTGAACCTCACGTGGGGCTCGATCCACGCGGGCTCCGCGTTCAATGCGATCCCCTCGTCGGGCGTCCTCGAGGGCACCCTGCGCTGCCTCGACCACGACGCCTGGGACCGCGCCGAGGAGCTGCTCGAGGAGCTCCTGGGCGAGATCGCCCGCATGTGGGGCGTGACCGTGACCGTCCAGCACGATCGCGGCGTGCCGCCGGTCTCCAACGACCCGCTCAGCGTGCGCTTCCTCGAGGAGGCCGTGGTGCGCGTGCGCGGCCGCGACCAGCTCGACACCGCCCGCCAGTCCCTCGGCGGGGAGGACTTCGCCTGGTACCTCGAGAAGGTGCCGGGCGCCCTCGCGCGCCTGGGCACGCGCACCCCGGGCGGTCGCACCTACGACCTGCACATGGGTGACTTCACGGTCGACGAGCGGGCGATCACGATCGGTGCGGACGTGCTCGCCCACGTCTGCCTGCTGCGGGACGCGCCGCTCGCCTGAGAACCCTCCGGCGGCGCCTTGTGGGAGCCCCGCGGGGGCCCCTGCGCGCCTCACCCCGCGGACGCGGGATGCGCGCACGGGCACGGTCTGATAACGGTTCGGGCACAGGGGACGGATCGGGCATCGTGTGATGCAGGCGACGGCTACTGTGAACGCCGTGCGTCCCGGACGTGGACGATCGGGGCACGGGAGCTTCTCCCATCCCTCTCCCGGCGGCCCGCGAGCGATCGCCCTCGCTCGGGCCACCCCGCTTCTCATCCCTCGTCGCAGCGCACCGCAGCAGTGCACCACCGCGTCGCAGCACCGGCGACATCCCTTCCGCCCGAATCCCCGGAGGACCCGTTGAAGAACCTGTCCCGCTCCCTCGCCCTTCTCGGCGTCAGCGCCCTCGCCCTCGCCGCCTGCGGCAGCGCCCCCGAGGAGGCATCCTCGGGCAGCGACGGCGGCGGCTCGGCCGCCTCCTCCGACTTCAAGGCCTGCATGGTCTCCGACTCCGGCGGCTTCGAGGACAAGTCGTTCAACGAGTCCGGCTACAACGGTCTGAAGACGGCCGAATCGGATCTGAAGATCCAGACGCAGACCGCGGAGTCCACCGATCCCTCGCAGTTCTCGACGAACATCGACAACCTCGTCACCGGCGACTGCAACCTCGTCTTCACCGTCGGCTTCCTGCTCGCCCCCGCGACCGGCACCGCCGCGAAGGCGAACTCCGACGTCGAGTTCGCGATCATCGACTCGACCGCGCAGGACGAGGACGGCAAGGCGATCGAGGTCGACAACGTCAAGCCGCTCTCCTTCGACACCGCCCAGGCCGCCTACCTCGCCGGCTACGTCGCCGCGGGCACCTCGGAGACCGGCACCGTCGCCACCTACGGCGGCATGCAGATCCCGACGGTCACCATCTTCATGGACGGCTTCGCCGACGGCGTCGCCAAGTACAACGAGGTCCACAAGAAGGACGTCAAGCTGCTGGGCTGGGACAAGAAGACCCAGAAGGGCTCCTTCACCGGCAACTTCGAGGACCAGTCCAAGGGCAAGGCCCTCTCCGACAGCTTCTACTCCCAGGGCGCCGACATCGTCATGCCCGTCGCCGGCCCCGTCGGCTCCGGGACCCTGGCCTCTGCCAAGGAGGGCAAGGACCGCTACGTCATCTGGGTTGACTCCGACGGCTACGAGTCCGTGACCGACGGGGACGCCAAGAAGCTCATCCTCACCTCGGTCCAGAAGGGCATCGCGAACTCCGTCGAGGACGTCACGAAGTCCGCGGCCGGCGGGAAGTTCGAGAACGAGCCGTACGTCGGCACCCTCGAGAACGGCGGCGTGGACCTCGCGCCGTACCACGACCTCGATTCGAAGGTCCCCGCCGACCTCAAGAAGGAGGTCGACGGGCTCAAGCAGGACATCATCGACGGCAAGATCACCGTCGAGTCCGACGCCTCGCCCCAGAACCTCGGCTGATCCCTTCGGCGGGCCGCTGCCCGCCGACCCCGACGGCCCCGGATCCCGGTGGCGTGACCGCTCGGTCCGCCCCGGCGCCCCGGGGCCGTCGGCCCGCCGTCGGACCCCTCCGTCGGCATCCCCGCCGACGGACCACCCGTCGCCCCCGCGCCGCCGGACCCCGTCGGCCCGACCCAGCCCGTCCTGAGGAGGAGAGCCGGCGTGAAGCTCGAGCTCAGAGGGATCACGAAGGTCTTCGGCACCTTCGTGGCCAACGATTCGATCGACCTCGTGGTCGAGCCCGGCCAGATCCACAGCCTGCTGGGGGAGAACGGCGCCGGGAAGTCCACGCTCATGAACGTGCTGTACGGGCTCTACCGGCCCGACGGCGGACAGATCCTGCTGGACGAGCAGCCGGTGCGCTTCAGCGGGCCCGGCGACGCGATGCGCGCCGGCATCGGCATGGTCCACCAGCACTTCATGCTCGTGCCGCCGTTCACCGTCGCCGAGAACGTCGTGCTCGGCCACGAGCCGACCTCCGGGGGCCTGCTGGACCTCGCGAGCGCGCGCCGCACGGTCCGCGAGATCTCCTCCCGCTTCGGCTTCGACCTGGATCCCGACGCCGTCGTCGAGGACCTGCCCGTCGGCGCCCAGCAGCGGGTGGAGATCATCAAGGCGCTCTCGCGCCGCGCCGAGGTCCTCGTGCTCGACGAGCCCACCGCCGTGCTCACCCCGCACGAGACCGACGAGCTCATGGACATCATGCGCCAGCTGCGCGACGAGGGCACCTCGATCGTGTTCATCACCCACAAGCTGCGCGAGGTCAAGGCCGTCTCCGACACGATCACGGTGATCCGCCGCGGGAAGGTCGTGGGCACCGCCGACCCCGCGACCGACCAGACCGAGCTCGCCTCCCTCATGGTGGGCCGCGCCGTCGAGCTCAGCCTCGAGAAGGAGGCGGCGGAGCCCGGGGAGACCGCCCTGTGCGTCCGCGGCCTCGGCGTCACCGACCCCTCGGGCGTCACCCTGCTGGACGACGTCGATCTCGACGTCGCCGCGGGCGAGGTGCTCGGCATCGCGGGCGTCCAGGGCAACGGCCAGACCGAGCTCACCGAGGCGCTGCTGGGCCTGCAGAAGGAGCTGCGCGGCTCCGTGCGCCTGGGCGGGAAGGAGCTCGTGGGGCGCTCGACCCGCGAGATCCTCGATGCGGGCGTCGGCTTCGTCCCCGAGGACCGTACCCACGACGCGCTCGTCGCCGACTTCTCCGTCTCCGAGAACCTCGTGCTCGACCAGCATCACCGCGCCCCCTACGGCACGGGCCCCGTGCTGCATCCCCGGGCGATCCGCGAGAGGGCGGTGCGCGACGTCGCCGAGTACGACGTGCGCACCGGCTCGATCGACGACCCGGTCTCCACGCTCTCGGGCGGCAACCAGCAGAAGGTCGTGATGGCCCGTGCCCTCGGGCGCGACCTCTCGCTGTTCATCGCCTCCCAGCCCACCCGCGGCGTCGACGTCGGCTCCATCGAGTTCCTGCACCGGCGGATCATCGCCGAGCGCGACAAGGGCACCCCCGTCATCATCGTCTCCACGGAGCTCGACGAGGTCATCCAGCTCGCCGACCGCATCGCCGTGATGTACCGCGGCGGGATCCTGGGCGTCGTCCCCGCCGACGAGGACCGCGACGTGCTGGGCCTGATGATGGCCGGCTACACCGTCGACGCGGCGCGCGAGGCCGTCGCCGCCGGCGCCCGCACCACCGACTCCCAGCTCGTGGACGAAGGAGAGATCGCATGAGCGCGAGCATCGACGGCGAGGTCCGCCCGGTCGCCCCCGGCACCGCGGTCCAGCCCGGCGACCCCGGCACCACGAGCGAGACCGGAGGGCCGGGGGGCTCCGCGGGCCCGACGTCCGTCGCGGGCCTCGCCCAGCGCCTGGCGCGCGGCAACGTGCTCGTGGTCGTGGGGGCCTTCGTCTTCGCCTTCATCATCGGGTCGGTGCTGATCCTCGTGTCCGACGCGCAGGTCCGCACGGCCCTCGGCTACTTCTTCGCGCGCCCCGCCGACACCTTCAGCGCCGGATGGAGCGCGATCTCCGAGGCGTACGCGTCGATGTTCCGCGGGTCGATCTTCGACTACCGGGCCTTCGGCAAGGTCGCCGACGACCTCCGCGCGCGCGGAGGCTCGGGCACGTACGTGCTCCTGCCCGCCCTCGCGCGCGGCTTCAAGCCGCTGCTGGAGACCCTCACGGTCGCGACCCCGCTCATCATCGCCTCGGTCGGCATGGCCGTCTCCTTCCGCTCGGGCCTGTTCAACATCGGCGGCACCGGACAGCTGATCGTGGGCGCGTCCGCCGCCGGGTACGTCGGCTTCGCCGTGCCGATGCCGCCGGTCATCCACCTGATCGTCTGCCTCGTGGTCGGCATCGTCGCGGGCGGCGTCTACGGCGGCATCGCCGGGTACCTCAAGGCCCGCTTCGGGTCGAGCGAGGTCATCTCCACGATCATGCTCAACTGGATCGCGACCTACGGGCTCGCCTTCGCCCTGACCACCTCTGCCTTCACCGGCTCGAACAAGGCCCAGCCCACCTCGCCCTCCGTGCTCTCGAGCGCCCGCCTCCCGCTGCTCGCGGGCGAGGGGTACCGCCTGCACCTCGGGCTGCTCATCGCGCTCGCCTCGATCGTGTTCCTGTGGTGGCTGATGAGCCGCTCGACCATCGGCTTCCGCTTCCGCGCCGTCGGCTCGAACCCGCGCGCCGCCGAGGTCGCCGGCATCGACGTGGGCCGCAGCGCGATCGGCGTCATGTTCGTCGCCGGAGCCCTCGTGGGCCTCGCCGGCGCCGTGCACGTGCTGGGCACCGAGCACCGCCTCACCGGCTCGATCGCCGGATCCATCGGCTTCGACGCGATCACCGTGGCCCTGCTGGGCCGCTCCGGCCCGATCGGCATCCTGCTCGCCGGCATCCTGTTCGCCGCGCTCTCCACGGGCGGCCGCTTCATGGAGACCTCGCAGGGCGTCCCGATCGACCTCGTCCAGGTGATCCAGGCCCTCGTGGTGCTGTTCATCGCCGCCCCGCCGCTCGTGCGCTTCCTGCTCGGCCTGCGCCGCATCGACCAGCCAGGAAGGACCCGCCGTGCGCGCCGCGCGAAGGCCGCCGGAGAGGGACGCCCTGGTGCCGGCGAGGAGAGGACGACGGACGTCGGAGCGGATCAGACCGCCGAGGCCTCGCCGCCCTCCGCCGGGGACGACCCGGCCCCGGACCCCGGCGGGCCCCCGACGTCCGCCGGTCCAGCGTCCGCCGGTCCAGCATCCGCCGGACCGGGACCCGACGCATCAGACGCAGAGAACACGACGGGAGGCCAGGAGCGATGACCGCCCTCGACCAGACCAGCCCCGCAGCCGCTCCGACGCCCGAGCCCGAGCGCGCGAGCGCATCCGGCGGCGCGGGCGAGCGCCCCCGGCGCTGGTGGCTGCTGCCCACCGTGCTCACCGCGCTCGCTCTGATCGCCGTGCTCGTCTTCGGGATGCTCGCCCCCTCGGGCGTGCAGACCGCCTACCGGATCGCTGCGCCCGGCGACCTCAACCCCGGCGGCATCATCCCCGGCGACGTGCCCGTGCCCACGAAGGTCGCCGCGATCGTGCTGGCCGTGCTCGCACTCGCCGTCGCCGCCTACCTGTGGGTGCGCGCCGCCCGGGGAGCCATGCCCCGCGGGCGGGCCCGCGTCGCCGTGATCGTCGGCTTCGGCGTGCTGTGGGTGCTGTCGTTCCTCACCTGGGCGTTCAAGGGAGCCACGGTGGACCTGGGCGCCCTGCTGCAGACCATGATGCTGCTCGCCGTGCCGCTCGCCTTCGGCGCGCTCTCGGGCGTGCTCTCCGAGCGGGCGGGCGTCATCAACATCGCCATCGAGGGCCAGCTGCTGTTCGGCGCCTTCGGGGCCGTGCTCGTCGGCTCCCTCACCGGCAGCGCCTGGGCCGGCCTCGTCGCCGCGCCGATCATGGCGCTCGTGATCGGCGCCCTGCTCGCCCTCTTCGCGATCGGCTACCAGGTCCAGCAGATCATCGTGGGCGTGGTCCTCAACGTCTTCGCGATCGGGCTGACCAGCTTCTTCTTCGGCACCGTGATGAAGCAGAACCCCGGCATGTTCAACCAGCCGCTGCGCCTGCCCACGATCCGCATCCCGCTGCTCGCGGACATCCCGATCATCGGCCGCGTGCTGTTCGAGCAGACCGTGCTGGTCTACCTCATGTGGATCATCGTCGCCGTGCTCACCGTCGCCCTGTTCCGCACCCGCTGGGGCCTGCGCGTGCGGGCCGTCGGCGAGCACCCGCGCGCCGCGGACACCGTGGGCATCGACGTGAGCCGCACCCGCTGGTCCAACGTGCTGCTGGGATCGGCCGTCGCCGGGCTCGGCGGCGCGACCCTCACGATCGGCACCGGCGTCGCCTTCGGCGAGGAGATGAGCGCCGGCAAGGGATACATCGCGCTCGCCGCCATGATCCTGGGCCGCTACCACCCGGTGGGCGCGCTGCTCGCGGCGCTGCTCTTCGCCTTCGCGGACGCCCTGCAGCTGAACCTGTCCTCCCTGCCCTCGGGCACGGGCGCCGGGATCCCGAGCCAGTTCCTGCTCATGCTCCCGTACATCGTCACCCTGTTCGCGGTCGCGGGAGTGGTGGGGCGCGTGCGCGTCCCCGCCGCCGACGGCGTCCCCTACGTGAAACAGTGAGCGCATGACGAGCGAGCAGCAGGCGAGCGAGCGCGCCGGCGACGGGACCGCGGACTTCGACGAACTGGTCGAGGCCGCGCGCTCCGTCGCCCAGCGCGCCTACGCCCCGTACTCCCGCTACCGGGTCGGGGCCGCGGCGACGACGGACGACGGCCGAGTGGTCACGGGCTGCAACGTCGAGAACGCCGGCTACGGCGTCACCCTGTGCGCCGAGTGCGGCCTGGTCAGCGACCTGGTCGCAGGCGGCGGCGGGACGCTGCGGCGCTTCGTGTGCGTGGGCGGGGACGAGCACGTCGCCGCCGGCGACCGCGAGGTCGTCATGCCCTGCGGCCGCTGCCGCCAGCTGCTCTCCGAGCACGCGGGACCACAGTTCCGCATGCTCTCCCCGCACGGGGTGCTCGACCTCGAGGGACTGCTCCCGCAGGCCTTCGGCCCCGCCGACCTCGCGGGATGATCGAGGGACCCGTCGGGCATGCCTCGTCGGCCCCGACGACCCCGCCGCTGCACCCTTCGCCACTGCACCGTTCGCCGCTGCACCCTTCGAGACCTGAGGAGACGGCCCCATGACCGAAGCATTCGACGCGATCGACGTCATCCGCGACAAGCGCGACGGCGCCCGCCTGAGCGACGAGAAGATCGACTGGGTGATCGACGCCTACACCCGCGGCGTCGTCGCCGAGGAGCAGATGGCGGCGCTGGCCATGGCCATCTTCCTGCGCGGCATGGACCGCGAGGAGATCGCCCGCTGGACCGCCGCGATGACCGCCTCCGGCGAGCGCATGGACTTCGACGCCCTGTCCCGGGCGACGACGGACAAGCACTCCACCGGCGGCGTGGGCGACAAGATCACGCTCCCGCTCGCACCGCTCGTGGCGAGCTTCGGCGTCGCCGTCCCGCAGCTCTCCGGACGCGGACTCGGCCACACCGGGGGCACTCTCGACAAGCTCGAGTCCATCCCGGGGTGGCGGGCCGACCTCGGCAACGAGGAGATGATGGCGCAGCTCGAGGACGTGGGCGCCGTGATCTGCGCGGCCGGCTCCGGCCTCGCCCCGGCCGACAAGAAGCTCTACGCGCTGCGGGACGTCACCGGCACCGTCGAGGCGATCCCCCTGATCGCGAGCTCGATCATGAGCAAGAAGATCGCCGAGGGCACCGCTGCGCTCGTCCTGGACGTGAAGACCGGCGCCGGCGCCTTCATGCGCGAGGAGTCCGACGCCCGCGAGCTCGCGCGCACCATGGTCGACCTCGGCACCGACGCGGGCGTGCGCACCGTCGCCCTGCTCACCGACATGTCCGCACCCCTCGGCCGGATGGTCGGCAACGCCCTCGAGGTCCGCGAGAGCGTCGACGTGCTCGCGGGCGGCGGTCCCGCGGACGTCGTCGAGCTCACGGTGGCGCTGGCCCGCGAGATGCTCGCCGCCGCCGGGAAGGCCGACGTCGACGTCGAGGCCGCCCTCGCCGACGGCCGCGCGATGGACACCTGGAAGCGCATGATCTCCGCCCAGGGCGGCGATCCCGACGCCCCGCTGCCCGTGGCATCGCACACCGAGGAGATCCGGGCATCGGCCGACGGCGTGGTCACGGGCCTGGACGCGCTGCAGGTCGGCGTCGCCGGCTGGCGCCTGGGCGCCGGACGCTCCCGCCCCGGTGAGGCCGTGCAGGCCGGCGCGGGCGTCGAGCTGCACAAGGTGGTGGGGGAGAAGGTCGCGGCGGGCGATGTGCTCGCGACCCTGCACACGGACACGCCCGACCGCTTCGGCCGGGCGCTCGAGGCGATCGACGGCGCCTGGACGATCGAGTCCTCCGCCTCCGAGCAGACGCGCCGGATCGTGCTGGACCGCATCGCCTGAGGGACGCGCGGCGGCCCCGCTCAGCCCAGCAGCGAGCGCAGGCGCGGGACGATGTGATCGGTCATCAGCGGCGCGAGCTGCACCCCTGGTGCATCGTCCGCGTCGAGGGGGAACCAGCGGCCCTCCTCGAGCTCCGCGAAGACCGTCACGTCGCGCGGCAGGGAGTCCGAGGGCGCGAGGAACACGCTCGCGCGCACGATGGTCTCCGCCTCGTTCGCGGCCGGGGCCTCGAACTCGCCGAGCAGCTCCAGGCCGTCCTCCTCGAGCACGACGTCGAGCTCCTCGATCACCTCGCGGACGGCCGCCTCCCGGGCGTCCTCCCCGGGCTCGAGCTTGCCGCCGACCTGCATGAACGCCTCGGTTCCGCGCTTGCGGACCGCGAACAGCTCGAGCCCCGACGGGCCCTCGCGCAGGAAGCAGACCGCCGCGATGGTGAGCACGGCCGGCGAGCTCCCGCCCGGAGCTGCCCCGGCGGCCGTCCCTGCCCCGGCGGCCGTCCCCGTCGCGGCGTCGGGCGCCCGTCCGGCAGCGTCGTCGGAGCGGGACGGGCTCTGCACCCGGGCCTCGGCGCGGGCCGTGTCCGCCAGCGCCCGCAGGTGGGCGGTGCCCTCGCGCAGACCCACGCAGCGCATCCCGGCCGCCCTCCAGCGGGACACGTCGCCGCGCTGGTCGCGGGCGAGTCCCCAGCCGCGGCGCACGAGCGTGAGCGGGGGCTTGCGGGACTGGGAGAGGTCGCGGGCCAGACGCAGGGAGAACACGAGGGGCGCCGGGCGGTCGACGACGAGAGCGTCGGCCAGCAGGCCCGCCGCCCGCAGCGGGGCGATGAGCTCGGCCGCGAAGATGCCCTCGGCGACGATGATCCGCTCGTCGTCCACCTCGAGCGTGCGCGTCCCGGTGCGCTGCGAGCGGGAGATCGAGTACTCGGGGATGTCCGCGCGGCCGTCGTGGGCGAGGGCGGTGAGCGCCTCGAGCGCGGCGCCCACGTTCCAGGAGGCGGGGTCGTCCCAGTCGACGATCCCGAAGCGCTGCGGGAGGGCCTCGTCGTCGCCGTCGCGGTAGAACTCGTCGAGCGGCACGAGCGGCAGCCCGCTGCGCTGCGTCATCACGCCCTTGCCGCTGCCCGAGGGGCCCGCCACCAGGACGATCCGACGGGGTGGGGCAGGGGCTGCGGCGGGGTCGGTCATGGGGTCCGAGTCTAGGGGATCGGGCCCCGGCCGCGACGCGGGAATCGCCCGCTCAGCCGATGCGCAGGATCACCTTGCTGCTCGTGGGATCGGTCGCGGCGGTGGTGAAGGCGGCCTCGGCCTCGTCGAGCGCGAACTCGTGGCTGATCACGCGCTCCGCCGTCTCGCTGCCGGCCAGCAGGCGCACCGCGTCCTCGATCTCGCCGACGAACCGGAAGGTGCCGCGGTAGTCGATCTCCTTGGAGACGATCGGGCCCAGGGAGACCGTCACGGGGGTCACGGGCAGGTTGCCGACCTGCACGATCGTGGAGGCGCGGGGGATGCAGCGGATGATCCCGTCGAGGGAGGCGGGCGCCCCGGAGCACTCGAAGGCGACGCGGATGCGCTCGTCCATGCCCTCGGGGGAGTCGGTCGTGACGTCGGCCCCCACGGCGGAGGCCGCGGCACGGGCGGGCTCGGCGAGGTCGATCGCGGTCACGTGGGCGGCGCCCGCCGCCTTCACGGCGAGGATGACCAGGAGGCCGACGGGGCCGCAGCCGCTGACCAGCACGTGCGCGCCCTCGACGTCGCCGGCCCGGTGGACGGCGTGCATCGCGACGCCCAGCGGCTCCGCGAGCACGGCGCGGCGCGTGTCGAGGCCCTCGGGCAGCGGGATCACCTGCGCGGCGCGCACCTGCAGCACCTGCGCGAAGCCGCCGTCGGTGTGCGGGTCGCGCATGGCGGAGCCCAGGTAGGTGAGGTCGGGATGGAGGTTGTCGCGTCCGACGAGGCGCTCGGGCAGGGGGCCGGTGGTGCGCGCGGGATGCACGGTGACCGTCTGGCCCACTGTCAGCCCCTCGACGTCCTGACCGAGGGCGCGGATGCGGCCGGAGACCTCGTGGCCGAGCACGAGCGGGTGGTGCATCTGGGCGGTGCCGGTCGCGCCGTGGCGCCAGTAGCCGAGGTCCGAGCCGCAGATGCCGCCCCACTCGACGTCGATCTGGACGTCGTCGGGACCGAGCTCGGGGATCTCGCGGTCGACGACCCGGAGGTCCTGTGCCTTCTGGAGCTGGAGAGCGCGCATGGTGTTCGCCTTTCGAGGAAGCGGTGGAGTGGCAGTGCAGTGCAGTGCAGTGCGAGGGGAGCGGGAGCAGGGCCGCGGGACGAGCGGGAGCGGCCCCGCGGGCTCAGCCCGGGTGCGGGTGCTCGGGCGCTGTCGGCGCGTCGAGGGAGGCGACGGACTCCATGTGCTCTGCCATGGCGGTCTCGGCCCCGTGGGCGTCTCCCGCGAGGATCGCCTCCACGATGCGGACGTGCTCGGCGTGCTCGGCGCCGACGAGGCCGCGGGTGTCGCGCGTCGCGCGCAGGTCCTGCATGGCGCGGAACAGAGGAGTGCGCACGGCGTCGAGCACGCCCTGCAGCGCGAGGTTCCCGCTGAGCCGGGTGATCTCGCCGTGCAGGCGCAGGTCCAGCTGCGGGTAGCGCTCGGAGTCCTCGAGCGCCTCGCCCATCTCCCGGAGCAGGTCGGCGAGCCCTTGACGGTCCGCGGATCGCTCGTCGGACGCGAGGGACACGGCGGCGAGGCGGGCCGCCCGCGCCTCGAGCGGGGCGCGCAGGTCCATGAGGGCGGTGAACCCGCCGCCCGGGGACTCGCGCAGGGCGCGCGCGAGGGAGAAGCGGATGAGGGAGTGGTCCTGTGCGCGCACGCTCGCGCTGCGCCCGTTCGTGATCTCGATGATGCCCAGTGCCGCGAGGGCGCTCAGCGCCTCGCGGACGACCGTGCGCGAGACCCCGAAGCGCTCGGCGAGCGCGCCGGTCGCCGGCAGGGTGTCGCCCTCCCCGAGCCCCTCGTCGTCGATGAGGTCGAGCAGCGCCTGGCGGGCGCGGGCGGCCAGGGACTCGCGGCTGAGGGCGGTCCCCTCCTCGCCGGTCCCGTCGTCCGAGAGGTAGGCCCAGGCGGGTGTAGAGGTCACAGGGAGTTCACCAGTCCGATCACGCCCACCATGATGATCGCGATCGCGGAGATCCACAGCATCACCGAGGTGGGGCGCCCGTCGCGGATCGCCGGCGCCGTCTGCGTGCGCGCGAGGTACAGGGTCGCGATCGCGGCGCCGATCAGGAAGATCGCGTTGAGGATGCCCGCGATGACCACGAGGGTCAGCGGCGAGGAGACGAGCGTGCCGAGAACGCCCCAGCCGATCGGCAGCACGATCATGATGACCCTCTGCCAGCGGTCGCGGACCACCTGGTCGGACCAGTCGTAGGCGCCGAAGATCGCGAGGGTGTGCCCGACCTGGCGGCCCAGGCTCGGGACGTTCGCGAGGATCGTCTTGAACAGGGCGAGGCCCGCGCCGGCGAGGAAGACGACCCCGCCCCAGGCGCCGACCGTCGAGTCGAAGATCGACGAGATCGTCACCATCACCTCGTTGCCCTCCGGGACCAGCCCCTGGGGGTGCAGGACGGCCGCGCCGAGCATGAAGAAGGCCGCGGTGGAGCAGGTGTAGATGACCCAGGAGACCCAGACGTCGACCTTCATCACCGAGATCCACCCGCGGGCGCGATCGACCCAGGCCTGCGAGCCGTCGTCGACGCCGGTCCAGGCCGCGTAGCCCTTCTCGACGACCCAGTAGGTGTAGGCGGTCGTCTCCCCGGCGCCGACGCCCGTCATGCCGAACATCGCGAGGGCGACGCCGGCGGATCCTGCGGCGATGCGCAGCTGCATGCCGTCCGCCACGTCGCCCAGGGTCCAGGCGTACTCGGTGCCGTTGAGCAGGAAGAGCATGATCACGGCGAAGGCGGTCACCACGAGCACGAGCACCGTGGAGACGTTCTCGACGACCGCGTAGCGGTTGAAGACGTGGATCCCGATGGCGACGGCCACGAGGATCGCGACCCACACGCCGATGGACAGCAGCGAATAGGGGTCCGAGCCGATCGGCATCAGGGAGCTGAAGGCGAAGGCGGAGGCGCTGATCACGCCGGCCTGGCCGATGAAGAACTGCAGGAACATCAGCAGCACGAGCCAGGAGATCCAGCCGCGCTTGAGGATGCGGGGAGGGACGTCGTCGTAGCCGTCGATCGCGACCCTGCCGGTGGAGATCGACCAGCGGGCCAGCTCGATCTGCACCCACACCTTGAGGAACGTCGAGACCAGCACGAGCCACAGCAGCATGAAGCCGACCTGCGCGCCCAGCGTGGTCGCGGTGAGCAGCTCGCCGGAGCCGACCACGGCGGCCGAGGTGATCATGCCCGGCCCCAGGAACCGCAGCTTGCCGCGGAAGGTGCGCGGCGGATCGGTGATCTGCGAGCCGTCGACCCGGTACGGATCGACGCGCGCGGACAGGGTGGCGCGCTCTGGGGGTGACGACTGCACGGACGTCGACATTGACGGAACTCCTCGGGACGGACTGTGTGGGGATGGCCGGGCCCGGCGGCGCGCGCATCGGGGTCACCGGGGGAGAGGCCCTCGGGGCGGATCCTGCGTGCGGCGCCGAACGACGAATCGAACCTATCACACAGGTAGACAGGTAGAGCCGGCGCGTGAGGGAGCAGTCCCGTCCTCGAGGTGCGCGTGGAAGAATCTGCGTCATGACGAACCTCCCGAACGATCAGCTCGCCCCGATGATCGACCACACCCTGCTCAAGCCCGAGGCCACGCGGGCCGACGTCGACGCCCTCGCCCGCGAGGCCGAGGAGCTCGGCACCTACTCGATCTGCGTCTCGCCCTCCATGCTCCCGGTCGAGACCACCGTGAAGGTCGCGACCGTGTGCGGCTTCCCCTCCGGCCAGCACCAGAGCGCGATCAAGGCCGCCGAGGCCGCCGACTCCGTCGCGCGCGGGGCGGACGAGGTCGACATGGTCATCAACGTGGGCCTCGCGGTCTCCGGCGACTTCGACGGCGTCGAGGCCGACATCCGCGCCGTGCGCGAGGCGGCCCCCGCCCCGACCGTGCTCAAGGTGATCATCGAGTCCGCCGTCCTCGGCGACGAGCAGATCGTGGGCGTGTGCGAGGCGGCCGAGCGCGCGGGCGCCGACTTCGTGAAGACCTCCACCGGCTTCCACCCCGCCGGGGGAGCCACCGAGCACGCGGTCTCCCTCATGCGCAGCACGGTCGGCGACCGGCTCGGAGTGAAGGCCTCGGGCGGCGTGCGCACGCGCGAGGCCGCCGAGGCGATGGTCGCCGTCGGCGCCTCCCGGCTCGGCCTCTCCGGCTCCCGCGCCGTCCTCGCGGGCGACGCGGCCGGCTCCGGGTACTGAGCACGGCGCCGGAAGGAGCACCGATGACGCGGACGGCACTGATCACCGGGGCGAGCGCGGGACTCGGCGCGGACTACGCGCGCGCTCTCGCGCGTCGCCACGTCCACCTGGTCCTCGTCGCGCGCCGGGCCGCTTCGCTCGAGGAGCTGGCGACCGAGCTCGAAGGCCTCGGCGCCGACGGCATCGAGGTGCTTCCCGCGGACCTCGCGCAGGTCGCGGACGTGCAGGCCGTCGTCGCCCGGCTCGCGGACCCGTCGCGTCCCGTCGACGCCCTCGTCAACAGCGCCGGATTCGGCCTGCCCCTCGCCTTCGAGAGCAACGACATCGAGGACGAGGTGCGCCACCTGCGCCTGCACGACGAGGTGCCCATGCGGCTGATGCATGCGGTCCTCCCCGGCATGCTCGGGCGCGGTCGGGGATCGATCCTGAACATCGCCTCGGTCGCCGCCTTCACCCCGCGCTCGACGTACTCGGCGGCGAAGTCCTGGATCGTGAGCTTCTCGCGCTGGGCGAACGCCCGATACCGGCCGCGCGGCGTCACGGTCACGGCGGTCTGCCCCGGCTTCACCCACACGGAGTTCCACGCCCGGATGGGTCTGGCCCGGGGCAAGGAGGGGATCCCCGGGTGGATGTGGCTCGACGCGCCGCGGGTCGTCGAGGAGTCGCTGCGCGATGCCGCCCGCGGGAGGGCGGTATCGGTGCCGAGCCGTCGCTACCGGGCGATCGTCGGCCTCACCCGCTTCTTCCCCGCGGGACTGCTCGCGAAGGCAGCAGCCCGCGGGCGCTGAGACCGCGCTGGTCGTGCCGGCGCGCTCATCGCGGCAGGGCGATGCGCACGGTGAACTCGTTGCCGTCCGGATCCGTCATCGCCGTCGAAGTCGCCCCGGGCAGGAGAGGGTCGTCCCCGGACGCTATGCGCGCGCCGAGGCGCTCCAGCCGCGCGCAGGCGGTGCTCAGCTCCGCGGCGTTCCCGACGCGGAGGGCGAGGCGGATCCGGTCCTTCCCGTGCCGCGGCATCAGAGGCGTGCCCGACCAGGTGATCTTGGCGCCGCCGCGCGGCGACTGGATCGCCGTCTCCTCGCCCTCGTCCCAGACGAGCGGCCACTCCAGGGCCGCGCTCCAGAACTCGCCCAGCGCGTGGGTGCCGTCGCAGTTGACGGCGCCGATCACCCCGGTGCCGCGGAGGAATCCGTTGCCCGGCTCGATGATGCACATCTCGTTGCCCTCGGGATCCGCGAGGACCTCGTGCGGGTCCTCGGAGCCCTGGCCGATGTCGGCCCGTCGGCCCCCTGCGCGGAGCACGCGCGCGATCGTCGCCTCCATCTCCGGGGCGCTGGCGGTGGTGAGATCGAGGTGGATGCGGTTCTGCGAGGCCTTCGGGACTCTCGTCGGCACGAAGCGCAGGCGGAGGCCGTCACGGTCGGGCGGGAGGAGTCCCGTCCCGGGCGCCGCCTCGCGGTCGAGGAGGGCGGCCCAGAAGACCGCGAGCGTCTCGGGTGAGTGCGCGTCGACATCGATGCCGTCCAGTGCCAGTCCGGTCATGGCGCGAGGGTATGCCCGCGCTCAGCGGCGGACCAGCGATTTCCGAGCAGCCGGGAGGTCCCGCGGGAGCGCGAGGTCAGGGGCCCGCACGAACGGACACGCGCGCGACCCGCGCGGCGCGCATACTCGCTCCATGAGCGCTGATCGCACCGACCCCACGTCCTCCGCCGATGGCTCGCGGACCCGCGTGCAGGGCATGTTCGTCTCCCTCGACGGGTACGCCGCAGGCTCCTACGTGACCTTCGAGGAGCCGTTCGGAGAGGCGATCGCGCTCACCCGAGGGTTCGACGGCCGCGCCATCCACGGCGTCGACAAGGTCGAGGACCTCAGCTTCGACGCCGCGATGACGAGCCTGTGGGGCCAGGGCATCGGCGTCGAGATCATGGGCCGGCGCAAGTTCGGGCCGCAGGAGGGGCCGTGGACCGATGACGGCTGGCGCGGCTGGTGGGGCGAAGAGCCGCCGTTCCGCACGCCCGTCATCGTGCTCACCCACCACGAGCGCGAGCCGCTCGCGTTCGAGAACGGCACCGTCTTCCACTTCCTGGACGCCTCGCCGCACGAGGCCCTGCAGAGGGCGCATGAGCTCGCCCCGGGCACGGACGTGCGGATCGGCGGCGGACCGAGCACCGTGCGGGAGTTCCTCGCGGCCGACCTCGTGGACACGATGCACCTCACGATCGTGCCGGTCACCATCGGATCGGGAATGCGCCTGCTCGAAGGGGGCCTGCCTTCTTCCGACGACTTCTTCATCGAGTCGGTCACGCTGCCCAGCGGTCGCGCCCATCAGATCTGGTACCGGCGCCGCCCGTGACGGACAGGCAGCCCGACGAGCGATCACCGGGTCATGATGGGCTCATGTCCTCCGAATCCACGCCGACCTCCGGCATCGCGCTGGCGCGCACGTACTGGACCCAGATCGTCCGCCCCCTGCTCCTCACCCGCTGGCCGGACATCGCCCACGCTGCGGGGAGGGTCGGCCAGGGATCCGACGTGCTGGGCCTGGACGACGAGATCTCCCGTGACCACGACTGGGGACTGCGCCTGAGCCTCTTCGTCGAGGAGGACATGGTCGTCCCGGTGCGGGACCTGCTCGCGGACCTGCTGCCCGAGTCGTTCGCCGGTCATCCCACCCGATTCGCCTTCACCGGCGACGCGAGCACGGAGCATCACGTCGAGGTCCGCAGCGTGAGCGGTTTCGCCCGGGAGCGGCTCGGCTGCGACCCGCGGGCGGGCCTGGACGCCGCGGAGTGGCTCTCGATCTCCGGCCAGTCCGCCCTCGAGATCACCGCAGGCGCGGTCTTCACCGACACGACGGGCGAGCTGACAGACCTGCGCCGGAGCCTGCGCTGGTATCCCGAGGAGATCTGGCGGTACGTCGTCGCGTGCGACTGGTCCAGGATCGAGGAGGAACTGCCGCTCCTGGGACGAGCGGGCCAGCGAGGAGACGACCTCGGCTCTCGGGTGATCGCCGCGCGGATGGTCGACGTGTGCATGCATCTCGCCTTCCTGCTCGAGAAGCAGTGGGCGCCGTACTCCAAGTGGCGGGGCACCCTGCTGCGGCGACTGCACTGCGGTGACCAGGTCGCCGCACCGCTCGTCGAGGTGATGCGTGCTGCGAGCTGGCGCGAGCGGCAGGCGCCGCTCGTCCGGTCGCTCGACGTGCTTCTGCGCCTCCAGCGGAGCGCCGGTCTGCCGTTCGCGGAGCCGGCTGCGGTCGCCTTCTGGGACCGTCCGTTCATGCAGCCAAATCCGTGCATCGTCGAGACGCTGCGCGAGGGCATCAGCTCGCCGGAGGTCCTGGCGCTGCATCCGGGGCGCGGCAGCATCGAGCAGCGCAGCCACAACGTCGCGATCCTCACGGATGCGGCGGCGCGCAGGGCACTGGTGGGACTGCGGGGGTGAGGGGGCGATCAGCATCTGCGGCGGTCGCCGTCGAGCAGCCTCGTGTTCGCGGCGCTCCAGGCCTCGACCATGGACGTGCCCCCGTGTCCGTCCTGCTCGTCGATCACGAGCGTCGATCCCGGCCAGCGGCGGTGCAGCTCCCAGGCCGTCACGGCGGGCCCAGAGACGTCCCGGCGACCATGGATCAGCACCGCGGGGATCCCCTCCAGCACGGCCATGTTCTCCAGCAGCGGCGGATCCAGGAATCCGTCGTGCGACCAATAGCGGGTGGTCAGGCGCACGAAGGCGAGACGGAACGCGTCGTCCTCCCAGCGCGGGTCGCGGCGGACGGCGGGGGGAGAACCCGTGCGCTCCGCGCTGTCGGTGCCGTCGGTGCCGCCGGTGCCGATGGAGACGTGGGTGTCCTCCCACAGCGCCCACTCGCGCGAGGCCGCCTCGCGCACGGCCGCATCCGCGGAGTTCACCAGGCGAGCGTAGGCCTCGACGATCCGGCCCTCGCCGCGCGCATATCCGATGCCCGCGCCCTCGGCGAAGGAGGCGAAGCGGTCCCACGCCTCCGGGAAGATCGCCCCGACGCCCTCGGTGATCCAGTCGATCTCGCGGCGGCGGGTCGTCGTCACCGCGAACAGCACCACGCCGAGCACCCGCCCGGGATGGGCCTGCGCGTAGGCGAGAGCGAGAGTGGATCCCCAGGACACTCCGTTGACGATCCAGCTCTCCACCCCGCGTGCCTCACGCAGGACCTCGATGTCGTCGATGAGGTGCTGCGTCGTGTTCTCCCCGAGGGACACCGACGGATCCGAGGCGTGCGGAAGCGAACGTCCGCAGCCGCGCTGCTCGAGGCCGATCACCCGGGTGCGCTCGAGGTCGAACCGGTGGCGGTACCCGCTCCTGCCGAGCCCGCCGCCCGGACCGCCGTGGAGATACACGGCGGGGACGCCGTCCGGGGCGCCCCACTCCTCCCAGTAGATGCTCTGGCCGTCGGCGACGGGGAGCAGACCGCTCTCGCGCGGACCATCGGTCATCACTGGTCATCTCCTCCGCACGCCGTGGGCCTCGCCTCGTGTGCCGAGCGCATGGATCGACGCTCCGAGAGCTCACGCAGCCAGCGCCGTGCCCGCCGACGGCTCGTGAGCCGCACGACGTCGACGTGCTCGGCGACGTCGTCGATCTCCGCCATCACCCGGGGACGCATGCGCCGCCGGTAGGTCCCGACGTACCGGAGCACGCCGAGGCTCAGCCGGTTGTGCACCCCGTTCGCGTGGTGGCCGGCGCCGTGACGCACCTGCCGCCAGAGGACTCCGAGGAGCGCGCTCGTGGTGGGAACGTCCATCATCACCACGGTGTCGCATGCGGCAAGACGGATCGGAAGCGTCGCGCAGTGATTCCCGTCGATCACCCACCGGTCCCCGCTGACCATGTCACGCTGGCGCGCCGCGAACTGCTCGGCGGGCAGCGGATGCCAGTCCTGGTCGTAGTACACGGCGTCGAGATGCGTGACCGGGATGTCGAGCATCCTCCCGAGCGCGCGAGACACGTAGGTCTTGCCGCTCCCGCCCGAGCCGACGACGGCGATCCGCTCCATGGCGCCGCTCACGCCCCGGTCAGCGCAGTCCGCATCTCCTGGGTGATCTGCTCCAGGTGCGCGGCGGCGGACGTCCGCACGGCGCCGAGCGCTGCCACGTCGGCCTCCGGGTCCACCGCCTCGTGCACCTCGATGTAGCACTTGAGCTTGGGCTCGGTTCCGGAGGGGCGCACGATCACGCGGGAGTCGTCGGCCGTGGCGAGCAGTACGCCGTCGGTCGGGGGCAGACCCGTCGTCGCCACGGAGCCCTCGGCGAGGTCGTGCACCTCGGTGACGACGCTTCCCGCGAGCGAGCGGGGCGGCTGCTCGCGCAGACGCGCCATCATCACGTCGCGCTCGGAGAGCTCGGTGACGCGGATCGAGAGCTGCGAGGTCGCGAAGAGTCCCGTGGACCGCGCGAGGTCGTCGAGATCCTCCACGAGGCTGCGCCCGCGCGAGCGCGCGTCGGCCGCCGCCTCCGCGACCAGCAGCGCCGTCGAGAGGCCGTCCTTGTCGCGCACCACGTCCGGCAGCACGCAGTAGCCGATCGCCTCCTCGTAGCCGAAGACGATGCCCGGGGCGCGGGAGATCCACTTGAAGCCGGTCAGCGTGGTCGCCGACCCGCGGCCCTCGGCCTCGGCGACCCGTGAGAGCCAGCGGGAGGAGACCACCGAGTTCGCGAACACGCCGCGGGTGCCGTGCACGCGCATGAGGCGCGCCCCCAGCAGCACGCCCAGCTCATCGCCCGTGAGCATGCGCCATCCGCCCAGGTGCGGGTCCACGACAGCGGCGGCGCAGCGGTCGGCATCGGGATCGTTCGCGATCACCACGTCGGCCTCGACGGTCCGCGCGAGCTCGAGGGCGAGGTCGATCGCGCCCTTCTCCTCGGGATTCGGGAAGGCGACGGTCGGGAAGTCCGGGTCCGGATCGGCCTGCTTGGCGACCGAGTGCACATCCGTGAACCCGTTCCGGTGCAGGGCGGCGATCGCCGTCGCCCCGCCCACGCCGTGCATCGCGGTGTGCACGATCCGCGCCTCGCGCGGGGAGTCCGGCTGCAGGATCGTGGAGATCGCCTCGAGATAGGCCTCAGGGACGGCGGGGTCCATGGTCGCCCAGCCGGACTCCGCCCGCGGGATCTCGCGGACGGGGCCGACGGCCGCGATGCGCGCGGCGATCTGCGCGTCCGACGGCGGGACGATCTGCACGCCCCGGCCGTCGGCGTCGCTCGCACGGCCGCCCAGGTACACCTTGTAGCCGTTGTCGGCCGGGGGATTGTGGGAGGCGGTGACGACGACCCCCGCGTCGGCGTCCAGGTGCCGGGTCGCGAAGGCCACGAGCGGGGTCGGGCAGTGCCCGTCGGAGAGGATCACCCGGCAGCCGGCGGCCGTCATGATCGCGGCGGACTCCCGCGCGAAGGCCTCGGAGTGGTGGCGGGCGTCGTGTCCGATCACCACGAGCGGCGCCGCGTCCGTGCCGCCTCCGCCGAGCTCGCCGAGCAGGTGCTCGGCCAGGCCGCGGGCGGCGCGGGAGACCACAGCGAGGTTCATGCGCTGCGGGCCGGGGCCCATGCGGCCGCGCAGCCCTGCGGTGCCGAAGGCGAGGGTGCCGTCGAAGGCGTCGGCCAGCTCCTCGGCCGCGGCCTCCGCCTCCGGGCCCTCGCCGCTCGCCTGGTCGAGCAGGCCTCGCAGCGCGGCCCGCGTCGTCGGATCGGGATCGTCGTCCATCCACTCCTGCGCGCGTGCGCGCAGCTGCGCGTCGATCATCACGCGGCCTCGGCGATCCTGCGGACCACGCGTGCGAGCAGGTCCGCGATGCGCGGCCCGGCCTCGCGGCCCGCCTCGACGACCTCCTCGTGGCTGAGCGGGGTCGGGCTGATGCCCGCCGCCAGGTTCGTCACCAGGGAGATGCCCAGGATGTCCATGCCCGCCTCGCGCGCGGCGATCGCCTCGAGCGCCGTGGACATGCCCACGAGCGTCGCGCCCATCGTGCGCGCCATGCGGACCTCGGCGGGGGTCTCGTAGCTGGGGCCGCGGAACTGCATGTAGACGCCCTCCGCGAGCGAGGGGTCGACCTCGTGGGCCACGTCCCGCAGGCGCGGGGTGTACAGGTCGGTGACGTCCACGAAGGTCGCGCCGCGCAGCGGGCTCGCGCCCGTGAAGTTGATCTGGTCGGAGATCAGCACCGGGGTGCCGGGCGTCCAGGACTCGTCGATCCCGCCGCAGCCGTTGGTCAGCACCATGGTGCCGGCGCCGGCCGCCGCGGCGGTGCGCACGCCGTGCACCACCGCCTCGACACCCGCGCCCTCGTAGAAGTGGGTGCGGGCCCCGATCACGAGCGCGTGGGCGTCGCCGCCCTCGATCGCGATGGAGCGCAGCGTCCCCACGTGGCCCGCGAGGGCGGGAGCGCGGAAGCCGGGGACCTGGGTCGCCGGTGCCTCCCAGACGGTCTCTCCCAGCAGGTCGGCCGCGCCGCCCCAGCCGGAGCCCAGCACCAGGGCGATGTCGTGACGGGGAACGCCGCTGAGTTCGGCGATGCGGGCGGCCGCCTCGCGGGCCGCGGCCTGGGGATCGACGTCGAGTTCGCTCATGCGGCCCAGCCTACGGCGGCTCGTGGGCCACAATGAGCAGATGGCCGATCCGAGCACAGCACTGCCCCCGGACCCCGACCGCACCGGCGCCGACGGCGGCTCGGCGCCGCGGGTCGTGATCATCGGCGGCGGCCCCGGCGGGTACGAGGCGGCCCTGACGGCCGCGCGCACCGGCGCCCGGGTGACCCTCGTCGAGGAGCGCGGCATCGGCGGCGCGGCGGTGCTCACCGACGTGGTCCCCTCCAAGAGCCTGGTCGCCACGGCCGACGTCCTCGACCTCGTCGGCGCCTCGGCCGGGCTCGGCATCCGCGACGCCGAGGACGCCGGGGAGCCCGTCGCCGGGTCGCTCACGGTGGACCTCGCCCGGGTGAACGAGCGCCTGCGCGGCCTCGCCCGCGCCCAGTCGGAGGACATCGCGGCCTCGCTCGCGGCCGCCGGCGTCGTGGTGCGCCCGGGCCGCGGACGCCTCGAGGACGCCGAGCACGTGGCGGTGCTGTCCGAGGGCGGCGAGGCCGTGGAGATGCTGCCCGCCGACGTGGTCCTGCTGGCCGTCGGCGCGCGCCCCCGCGAGCTGCCCGAGGGTCGTCCCGATGGCGAGCGGATCCTCTCGTGGACCCAGCTCTACGACCTGGACGAGCTGCCCTCGCACCTGATCGTCGTCGGCTCCGGGGTCACGGGCGCCGAGTTCGCGAGCGCCTACCGAGCCCTCGGCAGCGAGGTCACCCTGGTCTCCTCGCGCGACCAGGTGCTCCCTGGAGGCGACGAGGACGCCGCGGCCGTGCTCGAGGAGGCCTTCACCCGCCGCGGCGTCACCCTGTGCTCCCGCTCCCGCGCCGCCTCCGCGCGGCGCGCACGTATCGCCGACGGCGACGGCGCCGACGGCGGGGACGGCAGCGGGGAAGGGGTCGTCGTCACCCTCGAGGACGGCCGCGAGATCCGCGGCAGCCATGTGCTGATGGCCCTCGGCGCGGTCCCCGCGACCGCCGGGCTGGGGCTCGAGGAGGCGGGCGTGCGTCTGCGGCCCAGCGGTCACATCGACACCGACCGGGTCTCCCGCACCTCCGTGCGCGGCGTCTATGCGGCGGGGGACTGCACGGGCGTCCATCCGCTCGCCTCCGTCGCCGCCATGCAGGGGCGCATCGCCATGCACCACGCGCTCGGCGAGGCGGTGGGACCGCTCATCCACCAGCAGGTGTCCTCGGCCGTGTTCACGAGCCCCGAGATCGCGATGGTCGGGCTCGGCGCCCGCGAGCTCGTCGACGGGGCCGACGGCGAGGTGCACGTGCTCCCGCTCGCCACGAACCCGCGCGCGAAGATGCAGGGGCTCACGGACGGTTTCGTGAAGCTCGTCGTGCGTCCCGGATCGGGGACCGTGATGGGCGGGGTGGTCGTGGCCCCGCGGGCGAGCGAGCTCATCCACCCCATCACCCTCGCCGTCGCGCAGCGGATGACGGCCGAGGAGCTCGCCTCGGCCTTCACGGTCTACCCCTCGCTCACGGGTTCGATCGCCGAGGCGGCGAGACGGCCCGCGGGGGAGTAGGCCGCTCCGCGGGCGCGAGCGGCGAGCGCTCTCAGTCCTCGATGCTGCAGAGCACGGCGCCCGCGGAGACGGTGGCGCCGACCTCCGCGTCCAGCCCCGAGATCTTCCCGGAGCGGTGCGCAGTGATGGGCTGCTCCATCTTCATCGCCTCGAGGACGAGCACGAGGTCGCCGTCGGCGACGCTCTGCCCGTTCTCGACCATGATCTTCACGATCGTGCCCTGCATCGGCGCGGTGACGGCGGCGCCGCCCGCGGAGCCGGCCTCCGCCTGGCGCTTGCCGACGCGGCGGCGCTGGCGCACGGGCTGCTGCGGGGCCCGCAGGGAAGCCGGCAGGCTGACCTCGACGCGGCGGCCGTCGACCTCGACGACCACGGACTCGCGGCCCTCGGGCTCCTCGGGCTGCGCGGGCAGCGCGGCCTGCGGGATGTCGTTGTGGAACTCGGTCTCGATCCAGCGGGTGTGGACGGAGAACGGGGTCTTCGGGTCCGACGGCGCGAACGCCGGGTCGCTCACGACCTTGCGATGGAAGGGGAGCACCGTGGGCATGCCCTCGATGCGGAACTCGTCGAGGGCGCGGCGGGAGCGCTCGAGCGCCTCCTGGCGGGTCGCGCCGGTGATGATGAGCTTGCCGAGCATCGAGTCGAAGGCGCCCGAGACCTCGTCGCCCTCGCGCACGCCGGAGTCCACGCGCACGCCGGGGCCCGAGGGCGGGGAGAAGAGCTTCACCACGCCGGGCGAGGGCAGGAAGCCGCGGCCCGCGTCCTCGCCGTTCAGGCGGAACTCGAAGGAGTGGCCGCGCGCGATCGGATCGGTCGAGGAGATCTTCTCGCCGGAGGCGATGCGGAACTGCTCGCGCACCAGGTCCACGCCGGCGACCTCCTCGGAGACCGGGTGCTCGACCTGGAGGCGCGTGTTGACCTCGAGGAAGGAGATGGTGCCATCCGTGCCCACGAGGAACTCGCAGGTGCCGGCGCCCACGTAGCCCGCCTCGGCGAGGATCGACTTCGAGGCGGCGACGAGCTCGGCGTTCTGCTCGCGGCTGAGGAACGGCGCGGGCGCCTCCTCGACGAGCTTCTGATGGCGGCGCTGCAGGGAGCAGTCGCGGGTCGAGACGACCTGGATGTTGCCGTGGGAATCGGCGAGGCACTGCGTCTCCACGTGCCGCGGCGCGTCGAGGTACTTCTCGACGAAGCACTCGCCGCGGCCGAAGGCTGCGGTCGCCTCGCGCACCGCGGAGTCGAACAGCTCGCGGACCTCGGACTCCTCACGGGCGACCTTGAGACCGCGGCCGCCGCCGCCGAAGGCGGCCTTGATCGCGATCGGCAGGCCGTGCTCACGGGCGAACGCGACGACCTCGTCGCTGCCCTCGACAGGGTCCTTGGTGCCCGCGACGAGCGGCGCGCCGGCCTTCTCGGCGATGTGGCGCGCGGAGACCTTGTCGCCGAGCGACTCGATGGCCGACGGGGGCGGGCCGATCCACACCAGGCCCGCGTCGATCACGGCCTGCGCGAACTCGGCGTTCTCCGAGAGGAAGCCGTAGCCGGGGTGGACGGCCTCGGCGCCCGAGCGCTCGGCGATGTCCAGCAGCTTGTCCACGACCAGGTACGAGTTCGCGGCGGTCTCGCCGCCCAGCGCGTAGGCCTCGTCGGCCACCGTGGTGTGCAGGGCGTTGCGATCGGGGTCCGCGTAGACGGCGATCGAGCGGAGCCCCGCGTCCTTGCAGGCCCTGGCCACACGCACCGCGATCTCCCCGCGATTGGCGATGAGCACCGATCCGAACGGGCGGTGCTGGGAGTTGCGAGATGCCATGGGGCGGGTCCTTCCGGGGGAGATGATCGGGACGAGTCTAGTTCAGCGGGAGCGCGCGTCGAATCCGTCCGCGCGTCGCGCCGCGCACCTCACTGCGCGCGGCTTCAGCCCTCGCGCCAGAGCTCGTGGACGCCGATGCCGATCTGCGCGAGCAGATCGCGCAGCAGCGGGAGGCTCAGGCCGACGACGGCGTGCGGATCCCCCGTCACGGAGGTGATGAAGGGGCCGCCGAGCCCGTCGATCGTGAAGCCGCCCGCGACGCCGAGCGGCTCGCCGGTCGCGACGTAGGCCTCGATCTCCTCGTCGGAGAGGTCGGCGAAGGCGACCTCGGCGCTCGCCGTCGCCCCGATCGTCGCGCCCGTTCCCTCGTCCTCGGCGTCGCGGTCGTCCACGAGCCAGTGCCCGCTGTGCAGCACCGCGGTGCGACCGCGCAGCCGCCGCCAGCGCTCGGTCGCCCGTTCGGGCGTGTGGGGCTTGCCGATGACCTCCCCGTCGACCTCGAGCATCGAGTCGCAGCCGAGGACGACGTAACCGCCCTCGGACGACTCGACGACCGCGTGGGCCTTCTCGCGGGCGAGCAGCAGCACCGCCTCGGCGGGCTCGAGGTCGCCTGCGGCCTCGAGCAGCGCGTCCTCGTCGAGATCGGCCGCCATCCGGTCGAACTCGATGCCCGCCCGCTCGAGGGTCGCGCGGCGCCCCTCCGAGCCCGAGGCGAGCAGGAGCAGGGGCAGGGACTCGTCGATCGTGCTCATGCCAGGGCCTCCTTGAGGACGGACAGGGGAAGGCTGCCGAGCTCGAGGGCGCGGCGGTGGAACTCGCGCGGGTCTCCGCCCGCGGGGACGTGCTGCGCGCGCAGCTGCTCCCAGGTGCGGCGGCCGACGGCATAGGACGGGGCCTGGCCGGGCCAGCCCGCGTAGCGGTTCAGCTCGAAGCGGCGCTCGGCCTCGCTCGCGCCCCAGTTCGGGGCCATGAAGTCCCAGGCGGCGTCGAAGGTCCACGATCCGCCGTCGGCCCCGGGGAGGCCCTCGGGCACGGGCAGCTGGAGGTGCAGGCCGATGTCGAGGACGACCCGGCCCGCGCGCATGCGCTGGGAGTCGAGCATGCCCAGGCGGTCGCCGTCGTCCTCGAGGTGGCCGAGGGAGTCCATGAGCTTCTCGGCGTACAGGGCCCAGCCCTCACCGTGCCCGGAGACCCAGCACATCAGCGCGCGCCAGCGGTTGAGCGTCGCGGCCTGGAGGGTCTGGGTGCCGACCTGCAGGTGGTGGCCGGGGACGCCCTCGTGGTAGACGGTCGTGGTCTCCGTCCAGGTGCGGAACTCCGTGTTCTCCGGCGGCACGTCCCACCACATCCGGCCGGGCCGCGTGAAGTCCTCGCTGGGGCCCGTGTAGTAGATGCCGCCGGAGCCCGTGCGGGCGATCATGCACTCCAGGCGCTGCAGCTGCTCGGGGATGTCGAAGTGGGTGCCGGTGAGCTCGCGCAGCGCGGTGTCGGATTTCTCCTGCATCCAGGCGCGCAGGGCATCGGTGCCGTGGAGGATCCGCGCGGGGTCCGCGTCGAGCGAGGCGCGGGCGGCCTCGATCGAGGATCCGCCGTCGTTGCCGTAGTGGGCGTTCAGGCGGCTCGCCACCTGCTCCTGCTCGGCGATGATCCCGTGCAGCTGATCGATGCCCCAGGCGTAGGTCTCCTCGAGGTCGACCTCCTCGCCGAGGAACAGGCGCGAGGCGAGCTGGTAGTGCTCGCGCCCCACGGCGTCGGCCTCGGGGGACCGCTCGCGCAGGGACTCGAGCACATCGGCGATCCGCTGATACCCGCGGGAGGCCTCTGCGGCCGCCTCCTGGACGTGCTCGCGCTGGGCGTCGTCGCCCTTCGCCTCGCGCGCGAAGGCGGGGAAGAAGTCCTCGGCGTAGCCGCGGGCCTGGGCGGCGCCCAGCTCCAGCTGGCGACGGGCGGAGACTGTCCCCTCGGCGGCGGCCTCGCGGAGGGACTCGGCCCAGCCGTCGAGCGACTGCGGGATCTTCGCGAGGCGCTCGGCGATGACCTCCCAGTCCTCCGCGGAGTCCGTCGCCATCTGGTCGAACACGTCGCGCATCTGCAGGTTCGAGGCGAGGTTGTTGACGCTCGCGACGTCGAGACCGCGGTCCGCGAACTCGATCTCGAGGCCCAGGCGCTCGCGCATGGCGGCGCGCGTGACCGCGTCCACGGCGTCCTCGTCGGGGGTCCGATCGATGCGATCGAGGGTCCGACGGGCCTGGTCGGTGCGGGCGGCGTTCGCCGCGGGGGAGTAGTCGGTCACCTCGCCCTCGTGCCCGGGGACGCCCAGGGAGGTCGCGAGGAACGGGTCGGACTCGATGGAGCGGGCGACGTGCTCGTCGGCGACGGCGTCGAGGGCCGTGCGGGCACGTCGGGAAGAGGTCTGCGAGGGGGCGTCGGAGGTCATGACGCCAGACTAGGCGAGGAGCCGCCGTGATCTCAGCGGTCGGAGAACATCCAGGCCGACTCGGAGGGGAGGCCGCGCAGGGCGTGGGAGCGCGGGAAGCTGTGGGAGGCGTCGGACCAGGCTCCCGCCGCCCCTCGATGCTCGTCGGCCAGCGCGCGCTCGCCGGCCTCGATGCGGCTCGCGACGCTCATCGCGGAGACGGCGACCGCGATCGCGGCGAGCTCGTCGTCGGCCAGGCGCCCGGCGACCAGCCGCACGTCCCCGCCGGCGACGGCGACGGCCTGGCCGCCGCGCAGATCCGGCTCGCCTGGCGCGCTGCCCCCGCTCACAGGGGGATGTTCCCGTGCTTCTTGGTGGGCAGCGACTGGCGCTTCGTGCGCAGCATGCGCAGCGCGCGGGCGATCTGCGCGCGCGTGGCGGAGGGCTCGATGACGCTGTCGATCCAGCCGCGCTCGGCGGCGGCGTACGGCGTCGCGAACTCCTCCTCGTACTCCGTCTGCAGCTTCGCGCGCTCGGCCTCGACATCGCCGCCCTCCTCCGCGACCTTCTTGAGGTTCTGGCGGTGCAGGATGTTCACTGCGCCCTGTGCGCCCATCACGGCGATCTGCGCGGTGGGCCAGGCGAGGTTCACGTCGGCCCCGAGGTCCTTCGAGCCCATGACGATGTAGGCGCCGCCGTAGGCCTTGCGGGTGATCACGGTGACCAGCGGGACGGTCGCCTCCGCGTACGCGTAGAGCAGCTTCGCGCCGCGGCGGATGATGCCGCTGAACTCCTGGTCGGTGCCGGGCAGGAAGCCGGGGGTGTCCACGAAGGTCAGCACGGGGACGTTGTTCGCGTCGCACAGGCGGACGAAGCGCGCCGCCTTCTCGGAGGCGTCGATGTCCAGGGTGCCCGCGAAGTGCGAGGGCTGGTTGGCGATGATGCCGACGCTGCCGCCCTCGATGCGGCCGAAGCCCACCACGATGTTCTGCGCGAAGCTCGGCTGGACCTCGAGGAACTCGCCCTCGTCCAGCACGGTCTGCAGCACCCGCAGCATGTCGTAGGGCTGGTTGGGGGAGTCGGGGATCAGGTCGTCCAGCCCCCGGTCCTCCGCCGTGGTCTGCTCGTCGAACGGGGTGGGGAACGACGGGGCCGGGCTGAGCGTGTTCGAGGGCAGGTAGCTGAGCACGTCCTTGACGTACTCGATCGCGTCGTCCTCGTCGGGAGCCATGTAATGGGCCACGCCCGAGCGCGTCGAATGGGTGCGCGCGCCGCCGAGCTCCTCGAAGCCGACGTCCTCGCCGGTGACGGTGCGGATCACGTCGGGCCCGGTGATGAACATGTGCGAGGTCTTCTCGACCATCACGATGATGTCCGTGAGCGCGGGGGAGTAGACGGCACCGCCAGCGGCGGGGCCCATCACCAGCGAGATCTGGGGGATCACGCCCGAGGCGCGGGTGTTGCGGCGCATGATGCCCGCGAACATCGCGAGCGAGGCGACGCCCTCCTGGATGCGCGCGCCGCCGCCGTCGAGGATGCCGATGATCGGCACGCCCGTGGACAGCGCGAGGTCCTGCACCTTCTGGATCTTGCGGCCGTGGGCCTCGCCGAGCGAACCGCCGAAGACCGTGAAGTCCTGGGAGTACACGCACACCTGGCGGCCGTCGATCGTGCCGTACCCGGTGACGATGCCGTCCCCGTCGGGGCGGCGCTTCTCGAGCCCGAAGGCGTGCGACTGATGCGTCACGAAACGGTCGGTCTCGACGAACGAACCGTCGTCCAGGAGGTCGGTGATGCGCTCGCGGGCGGTCTTCTTGCCGCGTGCGTGCTGCTTCTCGACCGCGACCTCGTCAGCTGCGTGGACGACTCGGTCCTCGCGTCTCTGCAGGTCGGCGAGTCGTTCGGCCGTGTTCAGAGGCCGGGGGGCGTCGGTCACGGAACCTCCTGTGCGGACCGTCGGGGAAACACGGGGATACTACGCTACCCAGGCGCTGCGCCCCTGCACCCGGGGCGCCGCGGGCAGGTCGCGGGCCCCCGGGAGGGCGCGCGATCCAGCGCGATCCAGGACGAGCGGGAGGACGGGAACGGGCATGGCCAGCAGCGAGTCGACGACGCGGGGAGGGCGCGCACCCGCTCTGCATGTCCTCGCCCACACCTCGTCCACCCAGGACGCCGCCCGTGATCTGCTCCGCTCCGGGGTCGAGCCCCCGTTCGCGGTCCTCACGCGGGACCAGCGCAGCGGGCGCGGGCGCCTCGGACGGCCGTGGAGCACGCCGCCCGGCGGAGGGCTCGCTCTCACGCTCGTCCGCGCGAGCGGGATCGGCCCCGGGGTGCGCTCCTGGTACCCGCTGGTGACGGGCCTCGGCGCGCTCGAGGCCCTGCGCGGTGCAACCGGCGCGGGCGGGGGCATCGGACTCAAGTGGCCCAACGACCTGCTCACCGCTGATGCGCGCAAGCTCGGCGGCATTCTTCTCGAGGGCGACGGGCCCGGTCACGTGCTGGTGGGCATCGGGGTCAACCTCGCCGGTCCCGTCGAGCTCGCCGACGCCTCGGCACTGCCCCCGGCCTGGCTCTGGGGCGAGGACGGCATCGCCTCTGCGGACCCGGGACCCGTCGCGTCCGCGCGGGACGCCGCGGCGCGCGCCCTCGCCGCGGCGATCGCCGAGGGCGTCGAGCGCGAGCTCGCCCTGCTGGACGCCCACGAGGGGGACGCGATGGCGAGCGGCCAGCGGGAACGCTATGGTATGGCGTGCCTCACACTGGGGCGCGAGGTGCGGTTCGACGACCTCTCCGCGACGTCCGTCCCCGGCCCGCGCGCGCCCGCCGCGCACCTGCCGGACGGCGGCGCCACGGCCCGGGCCCTGCGCCTGGACGCCGACGGCCGGCTCGTGCTGGGCCTGCCCGAGGGTGCGGAGCGGGTCGTCTCGGCCGGCGACGTGCGGCATCTGCGCACCCTCGACGGCGACCCGCCGCCGGCGCCGCCCGGTGCGACCGCCGCGACCTCCGCCCCTGCTTCCCCCGACGACATCCAGGAGACCCATCCGTGACCGACGAGAACCCGGACCTCGCCTCGGACCTCGAGCCCGACGCCCGCGACGCCGACCTCGACGTGGAGCCCGAGGTCGCCGCGCCCGGTGAGCGCGTCCCGCACGACGCCCTCGCCGCGCTCGACGACCTCGAGGGCTCCGAGAACCTGCGCGAGGCCGAGATCTCCCCGCAGGAGATGGCCGCGCTCAACCGCCGCTTCCAGTCGGTGCGCCGCAGCGTGGGCGCCCTCGAGCGCGTGCTCCTGCAGGGCCCGCGCGAGCACTCGCGCCGGGACCTCGCCGAGCAGCAGGGCATCCCCGAGCGCCTGATCTCCACCTACTGGCGCTCCCTCGGCTTCGGCCCCGTCGACGAGGACACCGTGGTCTTCACCGACGAGGACGCCTTCGCGATCGGCGACCTCGTCGCCATGGTCGACGACGGCGCGATCTCCGAGCGGGCCTTCACCTCGATCTCCCGCGGGCTGGGGTACCACATGGGCCGCCTGGCCATGTGGATCACCGAGGCCCTCGTCGAGGAGGCCAAGAGCCGCGACGGGAAGGACGACGGCGAGGCGCGCGAGCAGATGCTCGAGACCGTCCCCCAGCTCATCGAGACCCTCGAGACCCAGGTGCTGTTCACCTTCCGCCGCCAGCTCGCGGCCTATTCCGCGCGGGCCGGCTCCGAGGTGCTGCAGGCCAGCGAGAACGGCACCCACGACGAGGTGTTCCCCCTGAACCGCGCGGTCGGCTTCGCCGACCTCGTGCAGTTCACGCGCCTCTCGCGCTCCCTCGGCGGGGCGGAGCTGGCGGACGTCGTCACCCAGTTCGAGGTCACCTGCCGCGACATCATCTCCGTGGGAGGCGGCCGCGTGGTCAAGACCGTGGGCGACGAGATCATGTTCCTGGCCGACGCGCCCGAGGACGGCGCCCAGATCGCGGTGTCGATCGCCGAGGCGATCCGCGACGACCCCGATCTGCCCTCGGCCCGCGTGGGCATGTGCTGGGGGTCGATGTTCTCCCGCTACGGCGACGTCTTCGGGCCGACGGTCAACCTCTCGGCGCGCCTGGAGAGCGTCGCCGACCCGGGTGGAGTGCTCATCGACCTCGCCACGGCCGAGGCCGTCGAGCGCGCGCTGCCCGGCGGGTTCCGGGCCTCCGAGATACGCCCCACCGAACTGCACGGCATCGGCACGGTCGAGGCCGTCGCGCTCACCCGCGGCACCTCCGAGCCGCTGGACATGGGCCTGTGATGCGGGTGCCTGGGAGGGGGTCCGCGCTCGCGCCTCGGAGCAGGCGCACAGGTCGGGACGTAGGATGCCTCCTGTGACACGACTGCTGCTCGTCGAAGACGATTCCGCGATCGCCGAACCGCTGTCCCGCGCGCTCGACCGCGAGGGCTACACGGTCTCGCGCGCCTCGCGCGGTATGGATGCCCTCGGCATCGCCGCCGCCGGGGACCCGATCGACCTGGTCATCCTGGATCTGGGACTCCCGGACCTCGATGGCCTCGAGGTCGCTCGGCGCCTGCGCAAGGGCGGCCTGGAATCCCCGATCCTCATCCTCACCGCCCGCGCCGACGAGGTCGACGCCGTCGTCGGCCTCGACGCCGGCGCCGATGACTACGTCACCAAGCCCTTCCGGCTGGGCGAGCTGCAGGCGCGCATCCGCGCCCTGCTGCGACGCGCCCAGTCCGTCGAGGAGTCCACGAGCGCCTTCGACGTCAACGGCGTGTCCCTCGACGTCTCCGCTCGTCGCGCCTACGTCGACGGCGAGGAGCTCAGCCTCTCCGCCAAGGAGTACGACCTGCTCACGGTGCTCGTGCGCGAGGCCGGCAGCGTGGTCACCCGCGACGACCTCATGCGCGAGGTCTGGGGCGCCGAGTGGTGGGGCTCGACCAAGACCCTCGACATGCACATCTCCTGGCTGCGTCGGAAGCTGGGCGATGACGCCACCAATCCCCGCAGGATCACCACCGTCCGCGGCGTCGGCTTCCGTTTCGAGACCGGCGACGGGAGCTGACGCGTGCGCACGCGAGTGCTGCAGGCGACGGTCATCACGGTCATCCTCACGGTCCTGCTGCTGGGCATCCCGCTGGCGTACTCGTGGCTTCAGCTGACCGACCAGAACCTCACCGCGCGCGCCACCTCCATCGCCAACGAGGTCCGCACCAACGCCGAGAAGCGCATCAGCGACGACCGGCCCATCGACAAGGCGATGCTCCAGCAGATCGCCGATTCCCAGCCCGACCTGGCCGTGCACATCACGGTGACCTATGAGGGCCGCACCATCGAGGCGGGACCCGACCCGGGCAACAGCACGAAGGTGATCTCCACGCCCGGCACCTCCGGCGTGAACGTCACCGTCACCATCACCAAGGCCGACGTGCGCGCGCACACCGCGAGCGCGGCCGTGCTCATCATCGTCGCCGGCCTCGCGGCGATCTCCATCGGCGTCTCCGTCGCCCTCTGGCAGGCCCAGCGGATCTCCGCGCCGCTCGCTCGGCTCACCCGCCGGGCCGAGGAGATGGGCTCGGGCCGCGCGCGCGGACCCTGGCGGCCCAGCGGCATCACCGAGATCGACACCGTCGCCGAGGAGCTCGCGAACTCCGGCGCCCAGCTCACCGAGCGGCTCGAGGCCGAGAGCCGACTCGCCTCCGATGCCTCCCATCAGCTGCGGACGCCGCTCACCGCGCTCTCCATGCGCCTGGACGAGATCCTCGCCACCAGCTCCGAGGAGTGGGTGCGCGACGAGGCCCGGATCTCGCTCGAGCAGATCGACCGCCTCACCGAGGTCGTCCACGACCTCATCAACGCCCCGCGCTCCTCGCAGCGCCGCACCCCCGGCGTCGTCGAGCTGCGCACCGTGCTCACCCAGCAGAGCGAGGAGTGGTCCCCGGCCTACCGCGCCGCCGGCCGCGAGCTGCGCATCCAGGTGCCGCGCGCCGCCGCCGTCTGGGGCTCCACCGGCCCGCTCACCCAGGTCGTGGCGACCCTCGTGGAGAACTCCCTCACCCACGGCGGAGGGCGCACCCTGGTCAAGGTGCGCCGGAACGAGAAGTCCACGGTCGTCGAGATCTCCGACGAGGGCCCCGGCATCGACCCCGCGCTGGGCAAGCGCATCTTCGAGCGCTCGGTCTCCGGGCGCACCTCGGGCACGGGCGTCGGCCTCGCGCTCGCCCGCACCCTCGTGGAGGACGACGGCGGGCGCCTCGAGCTGCTCAGCGAGCAGCCCGCGACCTTCGGCGTCTTCCTCATCTCCGCGCCCGACGAGGACACCGCCGGCGCGGAGGACATGGTGCTCGGCGCCGAGTCGGCCGACGAGCTGGGCTCCCTCCCGCAGGGCGCGGTGCTGCCGCGCCGCCGCCGGGGGAGCGCCGGGCACGGACACGGCCACCGCGCGCGCACGTCGGCCCGGACGGCCGCACCCGAGGACCGCAGCCGCTCCTAGGATGGGGCCGTGCCCCCGAACTCCGCGCCCCACGACCCCGCCCCGACCAGTGCTCCCGCGGCTCCGCGCATCGGCGTCGTCGGCGGCGGGCAGCTCGCCCGGATGATGCTCGGTCCGGCGATCGAGCTCGGCCTGCCGCTCACGGTGCTCGCCACCGATCCCGCCGAATCGGCCGCCCAGGGCGCGGCCCGCGTGAGGATCGGCCGCCATGACGACGAGGAGGCCGTGCGCGCTCTCGCCGCCGAGGTCGACGTCCTCACCTTCGACCACGAGCACGTGCCGCCGCGCATCCTCGAGGGCATCGAGCGCGACGGGCTCGCCGCGGTGCGGCCGGGACCCTCGGCCCTCGTCCACGCTCAGGACAAGCTGCTCATGCGCGAGCGCCTCAGCGCCCTCGGCCACCCGTGCCCGCGCTGGTGGCGCGCGGTCTCCGCGGCCGATGTCGACGCCGCGCTCGCCGAGATCGGCTCGGCCGCCGGGGAGGGCGCCGCGCCAGCGCCCCGCGCCGTGGTGAAGACCCCGCGCGGCGGCTACGACGGCCACGGAGTGCGCATCGTCTCCGCGGGCGGCGACGTCGCCGACTGGTTCGAGGAGCACGACGAGCTGCTCGTCGAGGAGCTCGTGCCCTTCACCCGGGAGCTCTCCGCGCAGGTCGCGCGCCGGCCCGGCGGCGAGATGCTCGCCTTCCCGGTGGTGCGCTCGACGCAGAAGGACGGCGTGTGCTTCGAGGTGCTCGCCCCCGCCCCGGACCTCTCCGCCGCCGATCAGGAGCGCATCCAGCACCTCGCCCTGCGGATCGCCGAGGACCTCGGCGTCACCGGCATGCTCGCCGTCGAGCTGTTCGAGACCACCGCCGGCGAGGTGCTCGTCAACGAGCTCGCCATGCGCCCCCACAACACCGGCCACTGGTCGATGGAGGGCGCGGTCACCGGCCAGTTCGAGCAGCACCTGCGGGCCGTCGCCGACCTCCCGCTCGGGGCGAGCGCGCCCCGCGCCCCGCACGCCGTGATGGTGAACCTCCTGGGCGGCTCGCGCGAGGACCTCGCCGCCGGCGCCCGCGAGGCGATGGCGCAGGACCCCGAGCTGAAGATCCACCTCTACGGGAAGACCGTGCGGCCCGGCCGGAAGGTCGGCCATGTGACCCTCGCGGGGGAGGACCCCGCGGACCTGCTCGCGCGCGCCCACCGCGCCGAGCGGCTCATCATCGACGCCGTGCACGAGGAGCAGAGCGCATGAGCACACCCCAGGACCACACCGCCCCTCGCGTCGCGATCGTGATGGGCTCGGACTCCGACTGGCCGACGCTCAGCCCCGCCCGCGACGCCCTCGCGGAGTTCGGCCTGGACGCCCACGTGGACGTCGTCTCAGCCCACCGCATGCCCGAGGACATGGTCGAGTTCGGGCGCACCGCCGCGGACCGCGGCCTGCGCGTGATCATCGCGGGAGCCGGCGGCGCCGCCCACCTGCCCGGCATGCTCGCCGCCCTCACCCCGCTGCCCGTGATCGGCGTGCCCGTCCCGCTCAAGCACCTGGACGGGATGGACTCCCTGCTCTCGATCGTGCAGATGCCCGCCGGGGTGCCGGTCGCGACGGTCTCCATCGGCGGCGCCCGCAACGCGGGACTTCTCTCCGCCCGCATCCTCGGTGCGGCCGACGACGCCGAGGGCGAGCGCCTGCGCGAGCGCATGCGCGCCTTCCAGGGCGAGCTGCGCGACCTTGCGCACGCCAAGGGCGAGTCGCTGCGCTCGTCCCTGTCCTGAGCGGCGGCCTCCGATAGATTCGGGGGCATGAACGAGACCTCTGAGCCGTCCGGGGCGGCCTCCGCGCGCGCGGGCGTGCGCATCGTGGACTCCGCCGACGTCGCCGAGACGGCCCGCATCGGCGAGGGGAGTGCGATCTGGCACCTCGCCCAGGTGCGCGAGGACGCCGAGCTGGGCCGCGACTGCATCGTGGGCCGCGGCGCCTATATCGGCACCGGCGTGCACATGGGCGACGGCTGCAAGGTCCAGAACTACGCGCTCGTCTACGAGCCCGCGCGCCTGGCCGAGGGCGTCTTCGTCGGCCCCGCGGCCGTCTTCACCAACGACCATCGGCCGCGCGCGATCAACCCCGACCTCACCCCGAAGTCCGCCGACGACTGGGACGCGGTGGGCGTCACCTGCGAGACGGGCGCCGCGATCGGAGCGCGCGCCGTGTGCGTCGCCCCCGTGACCATCGGCGCCTGGTCGATGGTCGCCGCCGGATCGACCGTCACCCGCGACGTCGTGCCCCACGCCCTGGTCGCGGGCGCCCCCGCCCGCCGCATCGCCTGGGTGGGCCGCTCGGGGGAGAAGCTCGAGCCGGCCTCCGACGGGACCGACGCCTGGGTGTGCCCGACGACGGGCGAGTGGTACGTGGCCGACGAGACGACGGGCGGGCTCACCCTCGCCGCAGACGCCGGGGCCGAGAAGCAGGACGAGACGACGGACGGAGAGCACGCATGAGCGAGCAGATGATCCCCGCGGCCCGCCCCCTCATCGGGGACGAGGAGCGCGAGGCCGTGGACCGGGTGCTGAAGAGCGGCATGGTCGCGCAGGGCCCCGAGGTGGCGGCCTTCGAGCAGGAGTTCGCCGCCGAGCTCGCCGGCTCCCGCCCCACGGTCGCCGTGAACTCCGGCACCTCCGGCCAGCACCTGGGGATGCTCGCCCTGGGCCTCGGCCCGGGCGACGAGGTCATCGTCCCCTCCTTCACCTTCGCGGCGACCGCGAACTCCGTGGCCGTCTGCGGCGCGACCCCGGTGTTCGTCGACATCGACCTCGAGACCTTCTGCATCGATCCCTCCGCGATCGAGGGCGCGATCACCGAGCGCACCGTCGGCATCCAGCCCGTGCACCTCTACGGCCACCCCGCCGAGATCGACACGATCGCCGAGATCGCCGCCCGCCGCGGCCTGTGGCTCGCCGAGGACGCCGCCCAGGCGCACGGCGCCGCCTGGAAGGGGCAGCAGGTCGGCACCTTCGGCCGCTTCGGCATGTTCTCCCTGTACCCGACGAAGAACATGACCAGCGGCGAGGGCGGCATGGTGGCCTGCGAGGACGAGGAGCTCGCCCGCGCCGTGCGCCTGCTGCGCAACCAGGGCATGGAGGTCCAGTACGCCAACGAGGTCGCCGGCTTCAACAACCGGATGACCGACCTGCACGCCGCCATCGGCCGCGTCCAGCTCACCAAGCTCGCCGGCTGGACCGCGCAGCGCCGGGCGAACGCCGCCGCGCTCGACGAGGGGCTCGCGGGCATCGCGGGCGTGCGCACGCCCGTCGTCCGCGAGGGCGCCGAGCACGTCTACCACCAGTACACGATCCGCCTCGAGGGCGCGAGCGCCGCCGAGCGCGATGCCTTCGCGAGCGCCCTGCGCGAGGAGCACCAGGTGGGCTGCGGCGTCTACTACCCGACGCCCGTGCACCGCCTGCCCTCCTTCGGCCTCGACCTGGACCTGCCGGTGACCGAGCAGGCCGCCCGCGAGGTGCTGTCCCTGCCCGTCCACCCGAGCCTGACCGCGCACGACCTCGAGCGCATCATCGCCGCGGTCTCGGCCGTCGCCGCTGCGGGAACCGGGAGCGCCGCATGAGCACGAGCACCCCGAGCACCGGCGCGAGCCCCCGCCGGCCCCTGCGGGCCGGACTCATCGGCCTGGGCATGATGGGCCGTCACCACGCCCGCAACCTGCGCGCCCTCGAGGGCGTCGAGCTCGTCGCCGTCGCCGATCCCCAGGGCGACCCGCACGGCGCGGCCCCCGGCTACGACGTGCTGCCCGATGCCCGCGCCCTGGTCGACGCGGGCATCGACTACGCCGTGATCGCCGTGCCCACCCAGTTCCACCGCGATGTCGCGCTCACCTTCGCCGAGGCGGGCGTGCACTGCCTCGTCGAGAAGCCGCTGGCCTTCGACGTCGCCGAGGCCGAGGAGATCGCGGCCGCCTACGAGCGGGCGGGCCTCGTCGGAGCCGTCGGCTACATCGAGCGCTTCAACCCGGCCCTGCAGGAGATGCGCCGGCGCCTGGCCGACGGCCAGCTCGGGGAGATCTTCCAGATCTCCACCCGCCGCCAGGGCGGCTTCCCCGCCCGCATCTCCGACGTGGGCGTGGTCAAGGACCTCGCCACGCACGACCTCGACCTCACCGCCTGGGTCGCCGGCAGCGACTTCGCGCAGGTCGCGGCGTTCTCCACGCGCCGCTCCGGCCGCGAGGACGAGGACATGGTCTCGGTCTCCGGTCAGCTCGCCAGCGGCACCATCACCAGCCACCTGGTCAACTGGCTCTCGCCCTTCAAGGAGCGCGTGACCGTGGTGACCGGCGAGAACGGGGCCCTGGTCGCGGACACCGTCAACGCCGACCTCACGTTCTACGCCAACGGCGAGAGCGCCACGAACCTCTGGGACTCCATGGCCTCCTTCCGCGGGGTCAGCGAGGGCGACATGGTCCGCTACTCCCTGCGCCGCACCGAGCCGCTGCGCACCGAGCACGAGGCCTTCCGCGACGCCGTCGCCGGAGATCCCTCGAACATCGTCACCATGCGCGAGGGCCTGCAGACCGTGCGCGCCGTCGAGGCCGTGCTGCGCTCGGCCCGCGAGGGACGGATCGTCCGGCCCGACGACGTCGCCCCGTGAGAGCGGGGGAGGGCATGAGCGCTCAGCGCACGACGTCCCCGACGACGCTGCAGTCCGGCCTCGCGACGCTGCGGCGCCGCGCCCTGGGCGCGGGCGTCAGGGCCGCATCGGTGCTCCCCGGCGGCGTCGGCGCGCGGGCCCGCTACCTCCGCCTGACCCGGCGCATGGACCGCGGCGAGGTCCCGGCCGCCTGGCGCGAGGAGATGCTCGCCGAGCTGCGGCGGGCCGACGCGCTGCTCGCGCGCGGGGACGACGACGGCGCCGTCGAGTGGTTCGACAAGGCACTGCGCGTCGCCTACCACGCCTCCCTCCACTACGGGCTCGCGGACTCCCCGCTGATCACCGACCCGGAGCGGTTCGTCGCGCCCGTGCGGGCGAGCGCGGTGGGCAGACTCCTGCTCGCCCCGCCCGCGCACGACGAAGGGCCCTCCCGCCCCGGCCCTCGGGACCGCGCGGCCGCGCCGGGAGCGCACGGGGCGGAGGACGCCGCCCCCGTGCGCCTGCTCGTCATCGCCCAGCGCAACTGGACCTTCGTGAACCCCGTCATCGCCGCCCTCGAGGAGGACGGCTTCGAGGTGCGTCGCTTCGAGGTCGACGACCTCCCGCCCGCCGAGCGGCCCACCCGTGAGCGCGTGCTGCGCGCACGCATGGAGCTCGCCCGCACGGGGCGGCGCCTGCCCACGCCCGCGGCCCTGGCCGAGCCGTTCGACTGGGCGGACGTGGTGCTCGTGGAGTGGGGCCACCACGTGCTCACCTGGGTCTCCCTGCTCGCGGACATGCCGCGCCTCACCGCCGCGCGCGTCCACCGCTTCGAGGCCTACACCCCCTTCCCGCTGCTGACGGTCTTCGACGTCGTCGACCGGGTGCTGTTCGTCTCCCCGCACGTGCGCACCCTCATCCAGCACCTCACGCCGAACCTCGAGCGCGCGGGCGAGATCATTGGGGTCGACAACTTCCTCGCCTACGGGCTGGGCCCGGAGCCGCGCGGTGACCGGGACCCGCACCTGCTCGCCCAGGTGGGCTGGCTGCGTCCCGTCAAGGACGTGCTGTTCACCCTGGACCTGCTGGAGCGCGTGCGCGCCGAGGATCCGCGCCATCGCCTGGAGCTCATCGGCCCCGGGCTGCCCGAGGACCCCGCGCAGGACACCGCGTTCCAGGCCCGCGTGCGCCGACGCATCGCGCAGTTCCCCACGGGCGCCGTGCAGGTGCTGGGCGCCCGCTCGGACGTGCCCGAACTGCTCGCGACGGCCGGCTGGATCATCTCCTCCTCGCTGCACGAGGGCGTCCACGAGGCCGTCATGGAGGGCATCGCGGCCGGCTGCGTCCCGCTCATCAGGAACTGGCCCGACGCCCGCCCCTTCGGCGGCGCCGGAGTCATCTACCCCGACCGCTGGGTGGTCGAGGACCTCGAGGAGGCCGTCGAGCGCGTGCTGCGCATCGAGCGCGAGGGCGCCCTCACCGAGGTCTCCGCCGAGGCGCGGGCGTGGGTCGTCGAGCGCCGCACCGCCGCGACCGTGACCCGCCGGTACGCCGAGGCGCTCTCCCCGCAGCAGTCGGCCGGCGAGGAGCCGACCGGATCGACGCCCCGATGACCTGGGACTGGCTCCTCCCCGCGGTGGGAGCCTGGGCACTGCTGTGCGCCCCCGGCGCGCTGCTCCTCGTCGCGGGCGGGGCCCGCATCGGATGGCGCTGGGGAGCCGCCCCCGCGATCACCGTGCTGCTCGCCGTGGTCCTCGGCGCCCTCGGCCACCTGCTCGGTCTCCCGTGGACGCCGGCCGCCGCCGGCGTCCAGCTGCTCGTGGTGCTCGCTCTCGTGCTCGGCGCGCGCCTGCTGATCCGGCGGGCCCGGGGCGGGGGCCGACGGGCCGACGGGGGCCGCGTCGGGCCGTCGTCGCGCCGACGCCCGCGGGCGCTCGTGCTCGCGATCGCCCCGGGCGCTGTCGCTCTCGCGCTGGGCCTGCTGATGGCGGGCTCCGCCGCCCGCCACATGGGCGGCATCGACACCCTGAACGGCAGCTACGACGCGTCGTTCCACATCGCCGCGATCGCCTTCGTGCGCGCGGACCGCGACGCCTTCCTGCTCACCGCCCTGCAGGGCATCTACCACGAGACCACGTTCTATCCCGCCGGCTGGGACGTGCTGGCCGCCCTGCTCCCCGGTGACGCGATCACCGCCGCCAACGCCATGGCCCTCGCGATGGTCGCCGCGATCCCGGGCGCCCTCGGCGCCATGGTCGCGCTGCTCCAGGGCGGCCGGGGCACCCTGCGCGAGGTCCGGGTGCTGCCGATGCTGGCGGCGCTGTGCGCACCGATGTTCCTCTCCCTGCCGGTGATGATCCTGGTGATGGGACTGTGGCCCTCGGCCCTGGGATCGCTGTGCCTGCCGCCCGCCCTCGGCGCGCTGTGGGCGATCCACCGCGCCGTGCGCAGCGGTGAGCGCCGCGCCGCCGAGCTCTGGCCCTGCGCCCTGCTCCTCGTCGGGGCGGTCGCGGCCCACCCCTCGACGCTCTTCTCGCTCGCCGTCGCCCTCCTCGCGGGGATCCTCGCCCAGGGCGTCCTCGACGTGGTGCGCGCCCGCACGCGCCGCCGGGGGATCCTCGAGCTCGCCGCGATCGCTCTCGTGCTCGTGGCCTACGGGATCACGTCCCATCTGCTGCTCGCCTCGATGGACCTCACCACCACCCGGTCGTGGCCCTGGACGGCGTTCCTCGCCTCGCTCGTCACCGACAGGCCCCGCGTCTCCGCGCTCGGAAGCTTCCAGTGGCCGATCCTCGCCCTCTGGGGGCTGGCCCTGCTCGGCGCGGTGCAGGCGATCCGCGAGCGCCGCCGGCTGGGCGCCACGGCCATCGTGCTGCTGGCCCTCGCGATCGGCCTGAGCGTCCTGACGAACCTCGACTCGATCTGGGCGCGCACCTGGGTGAACCCCTGGTACGGGGCGCGCGAGCGGATCGCCCCGCTGCTCATGTGCGCCCTCGTCGCCCTCGCGGCCATCGGCCTCGACGCGCTGTGGACGCGCGACGCATCGGCCGCAGCGGCGGGCGGCGGATCAGGGCGGGGCGGGTCAGCCCGCGGCGCGCCCCTGGGCGGCGAGTCCCCGCGCGGCACGTCGGCCCTGGTCATCATCGCTCTCATCTCCCTGGTGGCGGCCGTGCTGCCCGGTCGTCTGCCCTTCGCGGGGTCGCTGGCCTACACCGACTACGGCGTGCAGATCGCCTCCTATGCCACCCCCGAGGAGCGCGCCTTCATCGAGCGCACCGCGGCCGCGCTGCCCGCGGACGCCGTGGTGATCGGCAACCCGCGCGACGGCGAGGGCCTGTACTGGTCCGTCGGCGGCGTCGAGACGGTGTTCCCCACCCTCGCCGAGCCGCAGTCGCTGGACTCGCGCCGCGTCGCCCGCTACGCCTTCAAGGCCGACCGCGATCCGAAGGTGTGCACCTCGCTGCGCAAGGTCGGCCCCACCCATCTGTACGTGGACAGCTCCGCGGAGTCCGGCGAGGAGATCGCCCCCGAGCAGTCCGTGCTCTGGGAGGGGCTCTCGAAGATCCCGCGCTCCAAGCTGCGCCTCGTGGACCGCGAGGGGCCGTACGCCCTCTACGAGATCGAGCCCCTGTGCTGACGGCCCGCGCAGGGTCCTCACGGACCGCGCACGGTAGCGTGAGCGCACCCGGCGCGGCCCGCCCGCCCGTCCCCCGCGAAGGAAGGCCCCTGTGAAGCGCACCGTCCAGACCGTGATGCGCACGCTGTCCGTGCTCCCGCGCGAGTCCCGGAGGTTCCTGTGGACCTTCGCGATCATCATGAGCCTGCTCGCGCTGCTCGACGTCGTCGCCCTCGGCGCCATGGCCATCGCCCTCCAGGCCCTCCTGGGCGGCAAGGAGGTCGTGGTCATCCCCGTGGTGGGCTGGCGCTTCGAGGGCTTCGGGCAGGTCGTCTGGCTGGTCGCCGTGTTCGTCGTGCTCACGATCATCAAGAGCGCCCTGAACCTGCTGACGATCCGCGAGGCCACCAAGCGCTTCGCCAAGCACGAGGTCGCCATCGGCCAGATGCTCTTCCGCTCCTACATGGCCTCCCCGTGGGTGGACCGCACCTCCCGCTCGAGCCAGGAGATCATCCGCATGGTCGACTCGGGCGTCGCGGCCGTCGTCGCGAACGTCCTCATGCCCTCGATGACCGTGGTCAGCGAGTTCGCGACGATCTCCGTGATCACGGTGGGCCTGTTCGTCATGGACTGGAAGCTCGCGCTCGCGACCACGATCTACCTGGGGCTCGTCGCCCTCGTCATGTCCCGCGTGATCTCCCCGCTCGCCGTGAGGAACGGCGCCGTGAACCGCGACAACTCGATCCGCGTGGTGCGCCTGCTCGGCGAGGTCCTCTCCGCCCTCAAGGAGATCACCCTCAAGGGCAACGAGAAGGAGGTCGAGGGCATCGTCGCCGACCGCCGCGACCTGGCCTCGGAGACCCGCGCCTTCGCCCAGTACTACAACCAGATGCCGCGCTTCGTGCTCGAGGCCGGACTCGTGGGCGGCTTCGTCGTCGTCGGCGGCGTCGGCTACCTCTCCGGCGGGCCGACGGGCGCGCTGTCCTCGGTCGCGCTGTTCGGCGTCGCGGGCTTCCGCCTGGTGCCCTCGCTGACCCGCTTCCAGTCCACGCAGAACCGGATCCTCACCAACGCGGCGTTCTCCGACTACATCATCGACGACATCGAGCAGGCCCGGGAGAACGTCTCCCGCACGGAGCGGCCGGACTCCGTGCAGCTCGCGCCCGGCCACCGCGACATCGTCCTCGAGGACGTCAGCTTCGTGTACCCCAGCCGCGAGGAGCCCGCCGTGCGCGGCGTGTCCCTGCGGATCCCCGCCGGCTCCTCGGCCGCCTTCGTCGGCACCTCGGGGGCCGGCAAGTCCACGATGGTCGACCTGCTGCTGGGACTGATCACCCCCACCGCGGGACGGATCCTCGTGGGCGGGCAGGACATCACGACCGTCATGCGCCAGTGGCGCGCCCAGGTCGGCTACGTGCCCCAGGAGGTCGCCCTGTTCGACGTGAGCGTCGCCGAGAACGTGGCGCTGACCTGGGACCCCGCGGACGTGGACGAGGACCGCGTCCACGAGGCCCTCTCCCGCGCACAGCTGCTGGAGACCATCGAGGAACGGCCCGGCGGGATCCACGGGACCGTGGGGGAGCGCGGCACCACGCTCTCCGGCGGGCAGCGCCAGCGCCTCGGCATCGCGCGCGGCCTGTACTCCGACCCGCAGGTGCTCGTGCTCGACGAGGCCACGAGCGCCCTGGACACGTCCACGGAGGCCGCCGTCACCACGGGCATCCGCGACCTCGGCGAGCAGGTCACCACGATCACCATCGCCCACCGGCTGGCGACCATCCAGCACTGCGACGTCGTCTTCTACATGCAGGAGGGCGAGGTGCTCGCCCAGGGCACGTTCGACGAGGTCGTGGGCGCGGTCCCCGCCTTCGCCGAGCAGGCCGCCCTCGCCGGCCTCGTGCGCGGCGGGGTGCAGGAGAAGGTCGCCCGGGACGTCGAGCACGGCCTGGAGCCCGGCCTCGACGGTGCCGACGACGAGAGCTCGCGGGAGGGGAGCGCCCGATGAGCCCGAGCCTCATGATCCTGTCCTTCTCGCACCTGGTGAGCGATCCGCGCGTGCAGCGGCAGATCGCCCTGTTCGCCCCGCGGTACCGCGTGACCACCGTCGGCTTCGGGCCGAGCCCGGACCCGGACGTCACCCACGTGGAGATCCCCGAGGGCACGCGCGCCTGGCCCGACTCCAAGCAGCACCTGCTCACGCGGCGCTTCCGCGGCGCCCACTGGTCGATGAGCGCCGTGCGCGCCGCCCACGACCTGCTCGAGGGCCGTCGGGGCACGATGGACGCCGTCCTCGCCAACGACACGAACACCCTGCCGCTCGCCCTCTGGCTGGAGCCCCGCCGCGGCGTCCACGCCGACCTGCACGAGTACGCGCCCCGCGAGAAGGAGCACCAGCGCAGCTGGCGCTGGTTCGTCGCCCCCTATCAGCGCTGGCTGTGCCGCACGTGCCTGCCCCGCGTCGCCTCGGTGACGACGGTCTCACCCGGTCTCGCCCGCGAGTACGCGCAGCGCTTCGGGATCGAGGTCGAGGTCGTCACCAACGCCTCCGCCCGCCGGGACCTGCCGGTGCGGCCGACGCAGGAGCCGATCCGCCTGCTGCACACAGGCGTGGCGCGGGCGAACCGCCACCTCGAGTCGATGATCGAGGCGATGCGGGGCCTCGAGGGTCGCGCGACGCTCGACCTCATGCTCATGCCCAGCGAGCCCGGGTACATCGAGCGCCTCGCGCAGCTCGCGGAGGAGGTGCCGGGCGTCGCCCTGCGGGACCCGGTCCTCTTCGCGCAGCTCGTGGACACCGTCGCCGAGTACGACGTCTCCCTCGTCGTCTTCCCGAACACCACCTTCAACCTCGAGCACTCCCTGCCCAACAAGCTCTTCGAGGCCGTGCAGGGCCGGACCGGCGTGATCGTCGGCCCCTCCCCGGACATGGCGGAGCTGGTGCGCGCGCACGGGCTCGGCGCGGTGCTCCCGGCGGCCGACGCCCCGGCGATGCACGCGGAGATCGCGGGCCTGACCCCGGAGACGGTCGACGGCTGGAAGCGCGCGAGCGACGCGGCCGCGGACGAGCTCAGCGCAGAGCAGCAGGTGCGGACGTGGGAGAGGGCCGTCGCGTCGATCGTGGGGGAGTGACGAGTCCGCTCAGCCCCGCCGCACCCGCGGCAGCATCTGCACGGCGAGCGATGCGGCCATGAACCGCGGCGGCGCCTCGCGGGCGAGCACCTGGGTGATCTCGCGGGGCAGCAGCGTCGCGGGGCGCCCGTGCCGGCGCCGATCGCGCGCGGCCGCCATGAGCTCGTCTGCCCCGATCCCGGGATCCAGGCACGCATCGAGCAGTCGGCGATCGGCCCGCGAGAGCGGGCGGGCGCATCCGGGGGCGCGGCGCAGGACGTCGGCCGAGATCTCCGCGAGCGCCTCGCGCTCCTCGTGCGTCCAGATCTCGGCGTCCTGGCGGTAGAAGACGGCGCCGAACACGTGGATGCGCAGCAGCTTCGTGCCGATCGCGCGGCGGGCGGGACGGGGGAGCGAGGCGAACCAGTCGGCCTCGAGCAGGTGGGGGAAGAAACCGAGCTGCTCGCGCATCGGACGGATCACGTAGGTCACGCGGTCCCCGGCGTCCTCGCCGATCACGTAGGGAGGGCCGAAGCGGTCGTAGGCCGTGGGCACGGTCGCCATCAGCTGCGTCACCATGCCCACGTCGCCGCCCACGGTCGCGCCCTCGACGAGATGCGCCCCGGTGCGGGCGAGCATCGCCCGGCTCATGAGCCCCAGCGGCGCCGAGCGGTAGGCCAGACGGTCCCGGGCGAGGTCCGCGAGGCCGCCGCGCAGCATCCGCGCCGCAGGCGTGGGCACCCCATGGCCGGCGGTGCCGAGCGCGAGGCGGGTGATGACGAACTCGGCGCCCGTCCGCTCCTGCACGGCGAGCCAGGAGGCGACGGCGCCCGGGGCCAGGGTGTCGTCCGAGCCCATGATCGCGACGAACGGCGCGGTGCCTTCGCGCATCCCGGAGTTGAAGGGACCCGAGGCGGAGCGGAACTCGTCGCGGTGCTCGAGGATCCTCACCCGATCGCGGTGCTCGGGACGGATCGCGCCGAGGATCTCGTCGGCGGGTCGGTTGTGGGCGACGACCACGACGTTCGCGTGCTCGGCATTGCCCTCGAGGATCGAGGCGACGGCGCGGCCCACGGGACGCTCGGGCGTGTGGCACGCGATGACGACGTCGACGGGCTTCGCGCTGGAGGCCGGCGGGATCATCGCTGCACCCCTGTCCCGGCCGAATCGCCGCCGGCGGCGTCCTCGGCCTCGTCCAGCAGTCGCGTGTACTGCGCGGCGTAGGCGGCGCCCACGGCCCGCGTCGAGAAGCGCCCGCCGATGGTCGCGGCGATGTCCTCGCTGCTCAGGTCCCGGGTGCGCGCGTCGACGTCGAGGATCGCGTCCGCGTAGCGCACGGGATCCTGCGCGTCGATGAGGGAGCCGACGGACGGCTCGACGTACTCGCCTTGCCCGCCGGTCGCGCCGAGCACCACAGGGCGCCCCGCGACGATCGCCTCGGCGGCCGAGACGAAGAAGTTGTCGGCGCGCGTGGGCCCGAAGAACAGGTCGGCGCGCCCCAGGGCCTCGCGCACACCCGCGGCGCTCGCCGTGCCCGGCAGTGCGATCCGCCCGTCGATCCCGAGGTCTCGCGCGAGGGCGAGCGTCTGCTCGCGCAGCGGACCCTCCCCGAGCCAGGTCAGGCGCGCGTCCACGCCGCGTCCCGCCAGCTCGGCCACGGTCCGCACGGCGACCAGGGGATCCTTGCGGTCGATGAGACCGCCCGTGGAGACGAGCCGCAGCGACCCGTCGGTCCGGTCGCGGCGGGGGACCAGCGTCCCGGGGTCGACGATGCACGGCACGACGTCGGTGGGCCGGTGCCCGCGCACGACGCGCAGCGGCTCGGCGAGGTACTCGCACACGGCCGTCGCCCGATCCGGCGCGGCGAGTAGGCGGGAGAGCACCGGCAGCGCGATCCGCGCGGGCGCCGGCAGCGTCTCGGGCGTGGTGAGCGCCGACCAGTGCTCGGTGTGCAGCCAGGGCGCCCGCGGCCGGCGCAGGGCGAGCGGCAGCAGCGTCGAGAAGGCCATCGAGTGGACCACGTCGGCGCCGTCGAGGGCAGGGCCGAGCGCCCGGGCGGCGCGCAGCACCTGGTCGGGACGGCGCGGATCCATGGGGATCCGCAGCACGTCCAGGCCCTCGTGGACGAGTCTGCGGGTGCCGTCGTCGTCCGCGGGCGGGACCAGGTGCACGAGCCGCACCTGGGCGTGCTCGGCGATCGCGCGCGCGTCGCGCACCACGAAGGAGCCGCGCGAGGGGGCCGCCTGCGTGGGGAACCAGGTGGTCAGCAGGGTTGCTCTCATGCGTTCTCCCCGGCGAGCACGAGGCGGTACGCCTCGAGCAGCCCGGTCGCCTCGGTCTCCCAGGTGAGGCCCGGCGCGGCCTCGCGGGCCCGCTGCCGGTAGGCCTCCGGCGCGGCGAGGATCCGCTGCAGGGCGGCGGCGAGCTCTGCCGGGTCGGAGCCCTCGAAGACCTCGCCGACGCCCAGCTCCTCGACCACGGCGCGCATGTCCGGGAGGTCCGCTGCGGCGATCGGGAGGCCCGCGCGGATCGACTCGAAGAGCTTGTTGGGCAGGGCGAAGCGATAGGACAGGCACACGGGCTGCACGTGCACCACCGCGACGTCCCCGTCGGCCAGGGCCGCGGAGACCTCCGCGGGGGCGACGGCGCCCACGAGGTGCACGCGGTCCGCCACGCCAGCGGTGCGCGCGGAGGTGAGGATCGAGCGCTCGTAGTCGGCCTCCCCGTAGCCCAGCAGCACGAAGTGCACGCGCGCGGGCAGGTGGGGGAGCGCGGCGATGGTCTCCTCGATGCCGCGGGCGGTGGTGAGCCGGCCGCCGTAGGCGATCACGAGATCGCCCTCGGAAAGGCCGGCCCGCTGGCGCAGCACGCCGGCCGTGCGCTCGGGCAGCGGCCCGGCGGCGGGCACGTTGCGCACCAGCAGCGGACGCGAGCGCAGGTCGTAGGTGCGCTGCAGCCAGTCGGCGATCGAGGGGGAGACGGTGATCACGGCGTCCGCCCGCGGGACGGCGACGTGCTCGATCACCGCCTCGAGCAGCGGCGCGAGCAGACGGCGCTCGCCCACGTTGCGATGGCGCCAGAGCTCGTGGGAGTCGAAGACGATACGCACCCGGCGCCCCTCGCGCCGGGCGAGCAGCTGCACGGCGAAGGCGGGGACCAGGGTGTTCGTGTCGTTCGCGTGGACCACGTCGGGCGCGAAGTCCCGGGCCGCACGGGCCGAGCGCCACCAGTAGGTGCCCAGCTCGATCGTCCGATAGGCGCGCCTGCCGAGGTCACCGGCGACGGCGGTCCCGACCCGGCGCGCACGGGCGGACGCGCGTGCGGCGAGGCCCCGGGGTCGAGTGGGGGCCGAGGGGGAGGGGGCGCCGGCCGACGGCGGCTCCGCCGCGCTCGCGTCCCCGCCGCGCCGCGTCAGCCGCGTGAGCTGCGGGGCGATCCGCTCCAGGGCGAACTCGGGGACGCGCTCGAGGGCGATCCCGCCCGGCAGCTGCGTGATGCCCGCGGCGTGCCCCTTCAGCCGGCGCTCGACGGCGATGATGCGCACGTCCATGCCCGCCGCGCGCAGCGACGCCGACTCCTTGAGGACCCGCGAGTCGTTCGCGGCATCGTTGTGCACGAGGACCGCGACGCGCGGCGCGGGGGCAGGCTCGGGCATGGCGCTCCTGGGACGAATATCGTGGGTCGGGCACACTGTACCTGCGCGATCGTCCCCGAGCCCCCAGGAGAACCAGCCCGATGAAGATCCTGTCCGTGGTGGGCGCACGCCCGCAGTTCGTGAAGCTCGCGGCGGTCGCCGACGCCGCCGCGCAGCGGGACGACGTCCAGCACGTCATCGTCCACACCGGGCAGCACTACGACGCCGCCATGAGCGACGTCTTCTTCGCCGACCTGCGCATCCCCGCGCCCGACGTGAACCTGGGCGCGGGCTCGGGCAGCCACGGCCGCCAGACCGGCGCGATGCTCTCCGCGATGGACGAGGTCCTCGAGGAGCAGCAGCCGGACTGGGTGCTCGTCTACGGCGACACCAACTCGACTCTCGCGGGCACCCTCGCCGCGGTGAAGATGCACGTGAAGGTCGCCCACCTCGAGGCCGGCCTGCGCTCCTTCAACCGCCGCATGCCCGAGGAGCACAACCGCGTGCTCACCGACCATGCGGCCGATCTGCTGCTGGCGCCCACCGAGGTCGCCCGCGAGCACCTCGAGGGCGAGGGCCTGGGGTCTCGCACCCTCGTGGTCGGCGACGTGATGACGGACGTCTGCCTGCGGGTGGCAGCCTCGGTCGCCGACCAGCCGCTGCACCTTCCCGCGGGCATCGACCCCGCGGGCGACTTCGCGGTGGCCACCATCCACCGGGCCGACAACACCGACGACCCCGAGCGCCTCGCCGCCGTCCTCGGCGCCCTCCGGGCCTCGCCCCTGCCGATCGCCCTGCTCGCCCATCCCCGCCTGGTGGCGAAGGCCCGCGAGGCCGGCCTCGCGCTCGAGGGAGGGAGCGTGCACGTGGGCGAGCCGCTCGCGTACCCGGACCTCGTGGCCGCCGTCTCCCGCGCCCGCGCCGTCGTCACGGACTCCGGCGGCCTGCAGAAGGAGGCGTACCTGCTGGGCACCCCGTGCGTCACCGTGCGCACCGAGACCGAATGGGTCGAGACCCTCGAGGACGGCTGGAACCAGCTGGTTCCCGACCCGGCGGGCCTCGCACGGGCCCTGGAGCGCCCCCGTCCCACGGCCGATCGCCCCGACCACTACGGCGACGGGCACGCGGCCGAGCGCGTCGTCGACGCCCTGCGCGAGCGCACCCGATGAGCCGCCCGCCCCGCATCGTCCTCGCGACCCGCGTCTTCACGCCCGAGGCCGTCGCCGCCGCCTTCCGCGAGGAGGCGCTCGTGCGCGCCCTCGAGGAGGCGGGCGCCGAGGTCACGGTCCTCACCACCCGGCCGCCGCGCGGCGTGACCGGGACAGACCGGGTGCGCCGCGTCTCTCGCTTCCCGGTCAAGCGCGACCACCAGCAGCAGGTGCGCGGCTACCTCTGCTACATGAGCTTCGACGTGCCGCTCGCCCTCCGTCTTCTGCTGCGACGCCGTCCGGACCTGATCATTGCCGAGCCGCCGCCCACGACGGGCCTGGTCGTGACGGTGCTCGGCGTGCTGCGCCGGGTCCCGACGGTCTTCTACGCGGCCGACGTCTGGTCGGATGCGACCGAGAGCGTCGAGGGCGTCCCCGCTCCGATCCGCGCGGCGGTGCGACTCATGGAGACCACCAGCTGGAAGCGGGCCTCGAAGGTCCTCACGATCTCCCCGGGGGTCGACGACCGGGTCGCCGCGCTCATCGGCCGCCGCCCCTCGCTCACGATGGTCGGCAACGGCATCGACACCGATACCTTCACGCCCGAGGGATCGCAGCCCGCCGAGGAGACCTCGCAGGGCTCGTACTTCGTCTACGGCGGGACGGTCTCCGAATGGCAGGGGGCCGACGTCTTCGTCGAGGCCTTCGCGCGGGTGCGCGCCCAGCACCCGGGCGCCCGTCTGCTGTTCTTCAGCGAGGGCAGCGGCAAGGAGGGGCTCGCGCAGAAGGTGGCCGACGAGGGCATCGAGGGCGTCGAGTTCCGGGGCCGGCTCGCCCCTGCGGACATGTCGCGCGTGCTGCGCGGCGCGGTCGCCGGGCTGAGCTCGATCACCCCGGGCCTGGGCTACGAGTTCGCCCTGCCCACGAAGATCTACGCGGCCACGGCCTCGGGCACGCCCGTGATCCATGCGGGGGAGGGCGCCGCCTTCGAGCGGGTGCGCGATGCGCAGCTGGGCTGGGCGAGCGCCTACGACCCCGCCGCCGTCGCCGCCTCGATGCACTCCGCGCTCGCCGGGGAGGACCGGCCGACGCCCGAGCGCCTGCGCACCTGGACCCTGGAGAACGCCTCCCTGCAGGGCGCCGCCGAGCGTGCCGCCGAGGCGGTCCTCGAGGCGGCGCGCTAGAACCTGCCGCCCGGATCCGGCCGCTCAGAACCTGCCGCTCAGAACACCAGGCGCACCGCGGGGATCCTCTGCGCGAGCAGGGAGATCGCGAAGGACGCCGGCACCACGACGACGTACGCGACCGCCATCTGGCCCAGCTCGTCCCCGTCGCCCATCCACGGCAGCTGACGCAGCAGCACGAGGATCGCGAAGTGCGCGAGGAACACCCCGAAGGTCGCCTCCCCGAGCGTGCGCAGCACGTGCTGAGCGCGCGGTCCGACCCGCCACCGCAGCGCGAGCGCGGTCATGCCCGCGAACAGGGCGATCGAATACACCATGACCAGCGGCGAGGTGTAGCCGGAGCCGAGCACCGCGATCCACGCGTCGGCTGCGGAGCCCGATCCGGCGCCCGCCCCGCCCCGGTCCGCCTCGTAGACGGCCGTGAGCGCGAGGACGCACAGGGGGCTCAGCGCGAGCAGCCAGGTTCCCGTGCGGCGGCCCGGCGGGGCGACGACGGCCGCTCGTCCGATCACGAAGAAGCCCGCGAAGGCGAGCCCGAAGGTGAGGGCGCCCGCCTCGAGCGGCCTGTGCTGCGAGAGCCCGTCGAGCGACCCTCCGTCCGTCGGTCCCGCGGTGAGGAAGGGCACGGCGAAGGCGAGCGCGGTCCAGCCGCAGGCGAGGATGCCCATCCACCAGGCCCGTCGGCCCTCGTGCGCCCCGTGCTGATGGAGGAACGCCGCGATGACGGGCGCGATCGCGTAGAGCCCGAGGACCGCCCACAGGAAGTACAGGTGGACCGCCGTCTTGCCGGTGATGATCTCGTCGAGCGCGATGCCGGGCGAGATGTCGGCCCCCGCGAGCGGGTCGATGAGCAGCATGTAGACGGCCGACCACACCACGAGCGCGGGAACCACGCGCACCGCGCGCCGCCGCCAGAAGGCGCCCGGTCCGCGCCGGTGGGCGGCGGGATGCAGGTTCAGGGCGCCGGTCATCATGAGGAAGACGGGGACGGCGGCGGAGGCCACCATGTCCAGCGCCGTCACACCGATCCCGACGGTCCCGGCCTCGACTCCGCCTCCCACCACGTGCACCAGCACGACGCCGAGGATCGCGGCGATCCGCAGGACGTCGAGGAGGGGCAGGTACTCGCGCGCCGGGGCGGATCGAGCCGAGTCGGACGAGGAGTCGGAAGAGGTCATGCCGGGGGAGCCGGGTCCTCTCTCAGGATCCGGAGCCGCAGTCGACGCGGATCAGCTGCGAGTGGTCTGTCGTGAACACGGTGCTGCCCAGGTCCTGGGAGGCGCGGTTGACCAGGTCGAACGTGGAGGACCACGAGTAGGTCGTGTACTCCTTGTAGATGTAGCCGACGTTCGCGTCCTCGAGCATCTGGCACTGCTCCGCGAGCGGCACGGGGCCGTTCGACCCGGAGATCGCGTAGAGCAGCGCCCTGTCCTGCGAGGTCAGGGCCATGCCGGCGACGGGGTAGTACACCTGCTGGCCGTGGATCGCGTACATGTGGGAGGCGCCGGAGAACGGGCTCGCGAGCACCTTCTTGCTCGTGTCCATCTCGGGAGCGGCCTTCTCCCAGGCCTCGACCTCGTCCTGCTGGAGGAAGCGGCCGCGGCCCTCGTAGATCCAGGCCAGATTCATCTGGGCGTTGTCGATCCGGGTGGGCACGGAGCTCGCGGCCGCGACCACGGCCAGCAGGGTCAGCACGGCGGCGCCCCAGCGCGGGATCTTCTCCCCGTGCGGTGCGATCACCCGGGACCAGGCGCGGAGGCCGGGGATCACGAGCACGCTCGTGAGCATCGTGACCGGCATCGAGAGGCGGTCCTGGCCGCGGTAATAGAGGGTCGAGAGGTTCAGCGGCGAGTCGATCGCGGAGTCGAAGTAGAGCACGCCCATCACGAGCCAGGCGATCACGAGCCAGCGCTGCGGGCTGCGCCACGAGGCCACGAGGCCCGGCCACCAGAGCAGCGCGAGCACCACGCCGAGCGCCATCGGCCAGACCGTGAGCAGGCCCAGCAGCAGCTCGCCCAGGCCCGTCCACCACGAGACCTTCAGCCCCCCGCCGAAGTCGGTCACCACCGCCGCGAGGGGTGTCCAGGAGAGCAGCCCGACGGGCACGAGCGCCGCGAGCGGCACGGCGAGCAGCCAGGGACGGCGCCGCGCGTGGGGGAGGGCGGTCACCGCGCTCAGGGCGGCGATCAGCAGCAGGGCCGTGACGGCCACGTTCGGGTGCATGAGCGCGAGGCCGAGCCCGGCCCCGCCGAGCCCGAGCACGGAGGCCAGATGCCGCAGCACGGGCCGCCCGGGGATGCCGTGGCCGGGCGCCGGCCCGTCGCCCGGACCCTCGCCCGTGGCCTCCTTCAGCAGAGCGCCCCAGAGGGCGACGATCGCCGCGGTGACCCCGGGCAGCATCGCGAAGCCGACCATGTTCGGGATCGCCGAGAGATGGATCCACTCGTCCCACGGCGCCGCGGGCGCGAGCAGGCCGACGATGCTCGCGGCGAACGGCCCCCAGCTCACCTCGGGCCACAGGGCGCGGGCGAGCAGAGCCATCCCGGTCACCCACGGCACCACCGCGAGCACCAGGCACGCGGCGTTCAACAGCACCGGGATCGGCACCAGCGGGACCAGGGACGCGAGCGCGTGGAAGCCGCCGGGGTAGGGGTTCGGCTGCCCGGTCGTGCTCGCGACCGTGCCGATCACCAGGGACGACGCGTCGCCCGTCTCCCGGATCCGCTCGAGGGCGGAGAGGTGGTAGAGGGTGTCCCAGCGCTCGAGGACCCGGTCGGCCCCTCCCACCGCGTACGCGATCGGGACGATCGCGACGAGCGCCGCGCCGAGGATCCACCAGGGGCCTCCCGGGACCCGGCGCCGAGGAGCGGCCCCGTCCGGAGAATCGGCCCCGTCGGAGCCCTCGACGGCCGGGCGCCCGTCGAGCACGGTCGCCGGCAGGCGCAGGCCCAGGCGGCGGGCGAGCAGCCCGATCAGGATCATGAGCGCGGAGAGCACCCCGAAGGTCGCGAGCGACCAGGGCACGCCGGCCTTCCCCGCGATCACCGCTCCCACGCCCGCGATCGCGGCGCCGAGGGCGGGGGCGAGCGCGAGGGCGAGCAGGCGCCCGCCGCCGAGGACGCGCACGGCGAGGAATCCGGGGACGACGGCGGCGGCGAGGACCACGATCCCCGCGACCACCAGGAGCAGCAGGTCCGTCATGCGCCGCTCTGCGTGCGCTCGCGGTAGGCGGCGGGCTGTTCGGCCTCGTCCAGGGCGATCCGGCGTGCGAGGTAGGTGATGCGCTTCTCCTCGTTCTTCGCGCGGACCTCCTGCAGGGCGATGACGCCCAGCAGCACGATCACGGTCGCGTACAGCAGCAGGTCGGCGCCGCGGCCCACGCCCACCAGGTGGGCGACGCGCGTGAGCAGGCGGGGGGAGACGACGGCGGCGACGGCGAACAGCGCGAAGCCGAGGATCAGCAGGCGCCGCACGGCGAGCTGCCGGGCCCCGCGCGTGCGGAACAGCCAGAACGTGATCCCCAGGATCCCGAGGATCAGCAGGATCTGGATGACGAGCGTCGACCCCATCGCGCCCATCACGTCAGCCCCTGTCGGAGGGCGCGTCGTGGGTCGAGGCGGACCCGTCGCCGAGCACGAGCCGGGGCACGCCCTGCCAGTTCTCGGCGGTGGTGATGTCGCGACCGTCGACGACCAGGCGCACGCCCGGGACGTCGCCCGCGGCGAGCTCCCGGTACTCCGGGTGGTTGGTCTGCACGATCACCAGGTCCGCGTCCTCGCCCCGGTGCCAGGCGGCCCAGCCGAAGGAGGAGAGCTCCTCGTCGGAGTAGAACGGGTCCTGCACGCTCACCTGCGCGCCGCGGCGCTGCAGCTCCGCGACGACCGGGAAGACGCCCGAGAACGCGGTCTCCTTGACGCCCGCCCGGTAGGACGCGCCGAGGACCACGGCGCGCAGACCCGCGAGCGATCCGAGCAGCTCCTCCGCGCGCTGCACGAGGCGCGCCGGCACGGAGGCGTTCAGGGCGCGGGCCGTGCGCACGGTCTCGGCATGAGGATCGGTCGAGAGGTACAGCCGCGGGTAGACGGGGATGCAGTGCCCGCCCACGGCGATGCCGGGCTGGTGGATGTGCGAGTAGGGCTGGGAGTTGGAGGCCTCGATCACCTTGTAGACGTCGATGCCGTTGTCCTGGGCGAACAGGGCGAACTCGTTGGCCAGCGCGATGTTCACGTCGCGGTAGGTGGTCTCGGCGAGCTTCGCGAGCTCTGCCGCCTCGGGGGAGCCGAGGTCCCACACGCCGTTGGGTCGGGCGAGGTCGGGGCGCTCGTCGAAGGTGAGCATCGACTCGTAGAACTCCCGCGCACGGCGCGTGCCCTCGTCGTCGATCGCGCCGATCAGCTTCGGGTACTTGCGCAGGTCCGCGAACACGCGTCCGGTGAGCACGCGCTCGGGGGAGAAGACCATGAAGAAGTCCTCGCCCTGGGTGAGGCCGGAGATCTCCTCGATCATCGGGGTGAAGCGGCCGCGCAGCGTCCCCACCGGAAGGGTGGTCTCGTAGATGACGGTGGTGCCGGGGGTGAGGTGCCGGGCCAGGGAGCGGGTCGCGTCGTCCATCCAGCCGAAGTCCGGCTCGGAGGTCTCCTCGTCCACGAACAGCGGGACCACGAGCACCACCGTGTCGGCCTGGGGGATCGCCTCGGCGTAGTCGGTGGTCGCGCGCAGACGCCCGGCAGGGACGAGCTCGGCGAGCTTCTCGGCGAGATGCGCCTCGCCGGGGAAGGGCTCACTGGCCTCGTTGATCGCCTCGACCTGGCGCGGGTTCACGTCGACGCCCACCACCTGGCCCCCGGCCTCGGCGAACTGCACGGCGAGCGGCAGCCCGATCTTCCCGAGAGCGACGACGGCTGTGTTCACCGGTACCTGCTTCCTCCCGCATGCGGGCCTGCGGATGTGACGTGCTGTGGACGTGCTGTGTGGGCGGGGCGCGCCCGGCGCGCGGGCGCGGGATCGTTCCCGGTGGACAGGGTATCGTCCTGGGCCTGAGCGCACCCAGCGCGGACGTCGTCCCGGGAGGAAGTGGATGAGCGAGTCCCCCGACGGGACCGTCGAGCAGGCGGACCCGGGCGTCACCTCGACGTGGTTCGTCATCCCGCTGTTCAACGAGGCCCAGGTCATCGGCGACGTCGTCACCGAGCTGCGCCGCCGCTATCCGCTCGTGGTCTGCGTGGACGACGGCAGCCGCGACGGCTCCGCGGAGATCGCGGCCGAGGCCGGGGCCGCCGTCGTGCGCCACCCCTTCAACATGGGCCAGGGCGCCGCCCTCAAGACCGGCATCGACTATGCGCTGCGCGATCCCGCGATGCGCCAGGTCGTGACGTTCGACGCCGACGGCCAGCACCAGGTCGACGACGCCGCGGCGATGATCGGCCTGCGCGAGCACGAGGACGTGGACCTCGTGCTGGGGTCCCGCTTCCTCGACCAGCGCACGCGCCCGGGCCTGCTCAAGCGCCTCGTGCTGCGGGCGGCCGTGCGCTACACGAACCTCACCACCGGGGTGAAGCTCACCGACGCCCACAACGGTCTGCGCGTGATCGGCCGCGGCGCCTGCCGCCGCATCACCATCGAGCAGAACCGGATGGCGCACGCCTCCGAGATCGTCGAGGAGATCGGGAGGCTGCGCCTGAGCGTGCGCGAGCACCCGGTGCACATCCTCTACACCGACTACTCGAAGCAGAAGGGCCAGTCGATGCTCAACTCGGTGAACATCGTCATCGACATGCTCTTCCGCTGACCCCCGGCCTCGGCCCTGCCCCGCCTCGCTCAGTCCCCGGACTTCGCGGTCGCGGTGCCGTCCGCGACCGAGGAGAAGAACTGCTTGGTCTCGGTCTCGTCGGTGAGGATCGCGACGCCCGAGTTGTTCGTCTGGTAGCTCTCGGTGACGATCGGGATCGAGAGGTTGGTGCCGTCCTTCATCGAGCGGCGCATGGCCAGTCCCGCCCGTCCGAGGTCCACGAGGCCCGTGTGGTCGTCGGTGAGCAGGGCGCCCGAGCCGGCGCCGGCGAGCTTCGCCTGGGCGAAGGGGTTCAGCAGCACCGCCGGCGAGGTCACGCGGTCCATGAGGGCGGCGACGAACTGCTGCTGGCGGGCCTGGCGGCCGATGTCGGCCGTGGGGTCGAAGTAGCGGGCCCTCACGAAGGCGAGCGCCTGCTCCCCGCCCACGTCGTGGCAGCCCTTGGCCATCTTCAGCCCGGACTTCTCGTCGTCCACGTCCTTGTCGATGCACAGGTTCACGTGCCCCACGGCGTCCACGGTGTCCGTGACGCCGTCGAAGCCGACCTCGACGTAGTGGTCGATGGTCATCCCCGTGAACTCCTCCACGGTCTTGACCATGAGCTTCGGACCGCCGAAGGAATAGGCGGCGTTGAGCTTGTACTTCCCGTGCCCGGGGATGTCCACGAGGGTGTCGCGGGGCAGGGAGACCAGGTAGGACTTCCCGTTGGCGGCGCGGTGCAGGAGCATCATCGTGTCGGCGCGCCCGCCCTGGGTGCCGTCGTCGGCGACGCTCTTGCCGCCGCGGGCGTCCGAGCCCGCGATGAGGTACGTCGTGCCCGGGGTGTCCGCCGCGCCCGAGAGCGCGTCGACGTGCTCGATCCGCGAGTTCGCCCAGAGGGCGAGGCCGGCGCCCCAGCCCAGCACGATCACGAGCACGAGGGCGACGAGGGTCATGCCCAGCCGCATCGGCCGGGGGACGCGGGAGCGCCGACGTGGGCCGCCCGGTCGCTGCGGACCGCCGGGCTGGTCCGGTCCCTGGGGGCCCGACGGCGGGACGGCCGCGCCGGCGCCCGCGGCGCCTGCGCCCTCGTGGTGGTGCACCGGGGCGCCCTGGCGGGAGGACGGACGGGACGGGGAGGCGGGGGAGGAGCCCTGCTGCCCGGACGGGACCTGCGGCGCCCTCTCGCCCGCCGGGAGGGCGCGCGTGGGCTGCTCGGGCTGCCGGGTGCGTCCGCCCGAGGCGGTGCCGACGGCCTGGACGCTGCTACCGGCCCGGGCCCGCGAGCGCGGGGTGGGGCGGCGCGGTGCGCCCGGTCGCGGTGTGCGAGGGCGCGCGGATCCGCCGCGGGCGGGATCAGCGCGAGGGGCCTCCTCGAACGGGTCCTCCTGGTCGGAGGGGCGTGCCGAGCGTTCGTCCCGGTCGTCCACGGGCAGGATCCTTCCGTCGTGTGCGCCGACGAGGGGAAGCGGGGTCGGCGCGCGTGCCCGACAGACTAGCCCCGGGATCTCCGAGCGCCCAGCGGCTGCGCGACGCGGACGTGACGTGTTCGCGGCGCGCGGGCGGACGGCTGGGTGAACACGGGGAGCTCTCCGTAGACTTCGACGCACGCGGAGGCGCCCCCGTGACCTGCCCTTCGCCCGCAGACCCGGAGGAGACCCCGTGCAGGACGCCCCCATCACGCGAGATGCCGCGAACGGCGGTGTGAGAGTCGTCGCGGTCGTCGTCACGTACAACCGCGCAGCACTGCTCGAGTCCTGCCTCGATGCCCTCGCGGCGCAGGACCGTCGGCCCGACGCGGTCGTGGTCGTGGACAACGCCTCGACCGACGCCTCGGGGAGCGTGGCCGACGCCCACCCGATCGGGGCCGATGTGGTGCACCTGCACGAGAACGTCGGCGGCGCGGGCGGCTTCGCGACCGGCATCGCCCGCGCGCTCGAGGAGCACCGCGCCGACTGGGTGTGGCTCATGGACGACGACACCATCCCGCGGCCGGGCGCCCTGGCCGCCCTCACGGACGCGATCGACGCCTCCCCGGCGCGCCTGTCCGTGCTCAGCTCGCGGGCCGTGTGGACCGACGGGCGGGCCCACCCCATGAACCTGCCGCGCCTGCGCGTGGGCGCGAGCGCGCAGGAGCGGGCCGACGCGCAGGCCGCCGGCGGGTACCCGATCCGCACCGCGAGCTACGTCTCCGTGCTGCTGCGGGCCGATGACGTGCGCCGCCTGGGCCTCCCCAACGCCGACTACTTCATCTGGTCCGACGACTTCGAGCACACGGGCCGCCTGCTGCGCCGCGGGCGCGGGATCCACGTGCCCGGCTCCGTCGTCGAGCACCGCACGAAGGTCTTCGCCAACGCCCAGGCCTCCCCGGGCGACCGCTTCTACTACGACGTCCGCAACCGCCTCTGGGCGCTCACGCGCACCCGGTCGTTCACTCTCTGGGAGCGCGCGATGTACGGCGGCAGCACGGTGCGCGGATGGCTGCGCCAGCTCGTGCGCCACCCCGAGCTCGCGCGCGTCGGCGCCCGCGGTCTGCGCGATGCCCTGCGCGGCGGACCCCGACCCGGTGCACTGGTCCTGGACCACGACCCCGGGGCGGCCTCCTCGATCACCCGCGTGGAGAGGTCCGCCGGGCGATGAGCGCGCTCACCCCGTCGGACCGGCCCGTCCCGTCGGACCCGCCCGTCGCCCATGACGTCACGGTGCTCATGCCCGTGTGGCGCGGCGACAGGGCCGATCGGTTCCAGGCGGCCGTCGCCTCCGCCACCACGCGGCAGACCCTCGCGCCGGCCGAGCTGCTGCTGAGCATCGACGGGCCGCTGACCCCCGAGCTCGACGCGGTCGTCGCCGCGATCGAGGCCGGCGAGCACGGTCCCGCCCGGGTGCTGCGCGCAGAGGCCCACCAGGGCCTCGCCCTCACCCTCCAGCGCGGGCTCGAGGCCGCGACCACGACCCTCGTGGCACGCGCCGACGCCGACGACCTCTGCCGTCCCGATCGCCTCGCCCTGCAGGTCGGAGCGATGCAGGACGGCGGCCTCGACCTGCTCAGCGGCACCCTCCAGGAGTTCTCCGACGCGGTGCCCGTCGGCACCGGCCCCCTGCGCACACGGCCGCTCGCGCACGCCGAGATCCTCGCCTACCTCCCGCGCCACAGCCCCTTCCAGCACCCGGCGGTGATGATGCGCCGCGACACGGCGCTCGCCGTCGGCGGCTACCTGGAGCTCGACCACCTCGAGGACTACTGGCTGTGGGAGCGCATGCTGCTGGGCGGCGCGCGCAGCGCGAACCTCCCCGAGGTGCTCGTTGACTACCGGGTCGACGAGGACCTCTTCGCCCGCCGCGGCGGCGCCCGCATGTTCCGCTCGGACCTGCGCCTGCAGCGGACCTTCCTGCGCGACGGCGTCACCACGCCCGCCGGGGCGGCCGCGAACCTCGCACGCCGCGCCGCCTACCGCTTCGCGCCCGGCTGGCTGCGCCGTCTGGGGTACCGCCTGCTCGTCGAGCAGATGCGCTGACGTGACCTGGGCCTCGTCGGGCCCGACGCCGGGTGAACACCGAGTGACATCGGATCGGCCGCGCGGTGACGCGTCCGTGAGCGTCCGGTGGAGCATGCACGCCATGCCCTGATCAGGGCTCTGAAGTGCGCGGACGCGCCGCAGCGCTGGGCTAGGGTGGTCGCCATCGAGCACCCGTCGAAAGGTATCCCCGTGGCGTCTCCTGACCTGCTGATCGTCGGCTCCGGCCTCTTCGGACTGACGGTCGCCGAGCGCGCAGCCGTCGAGCACGGCGCGAAGGTCGTCATCATCGACCGCCGTGACCACATCGGGGGCAACGCCTATTCGGAGGTCGACGAGACCACCGGGATCGAGATCCACAAGTACGGGGCGCACCTCTTCCACACCTCGAACGAGCGCGTGTGGGAGTACGTCAACCGCTTCACGGAGTTCACCGGCTACGTCCACAAGGTCTATACGAACCACAAGGGCGTGGTCTACCCGCTGCCGATCAACCTGGGCACGATCAACCAGTTCTTCGGCGCCTCCTACTCGCCCGACGAGGCGCGCGCGCTGATCGCCGAGCAGGCCGGCGAGCTCGCCGGCACCGACCCCGAGAACCTCGACGAGAAGGGGATCTCGCTCATCGGCCGGCCCCTCTACGAGGCGTTCATCAAGAACTACACCGGCAAGCAGTGGCAGACGGACCCCAAGGACCTGCCGGCGGGGATCATCTCCCGCCTGCCCGTGCGCTACACGTACGACAACCGCTACTTCAACGACACCCACGAGGGCCTGCCGGCCCAGGGGTACACGGCCTGGCTCGAGCGCATGGCCGACCACCCGAACATCGAGGTGCGGCTGGGCACGGACTACTTCGACACCACGCAGGAGTACCACCGCGACGCCGTGCGCGGGCAGCTCCCGGTGATCTACACGGGCCCCGTCGACCGCTACTTCGACTACGAGCTGGGCGACCTCAAGTGGCGCACCATCGACCTGGAGACCGAGCACCTCGAGAGCACGGGCGATTTCCAGGGCACGTCGGTCATGAACTACGCCGACGCGGACATCCCCTTCACTCGCATCATCGAGCCGCGCCACTTCCACCCCGAGCGCGACTACCCCGCGGACCGCACCGTCATCCAGCGCGAGTACTCCCGCTTCGCGGCGCGCGAGGACGAGCCCTACTACCCCGTGAACTCGGGGACGGACCGCGAGACCCTGATGGCCTACCGGGAGATGGCGGACGCCGAGCCGGGCACCCTGTTCGGCGGTCGCCTGGGCACCTACAAGTACCTCGACATGCACATGGCGATCGGCTCTGCCCTGAGCCTCGTGGACAACAAGCTGGCCGACCTGCTTCGCCAGTGAACGATCAGCCGCGCCCTGAGCGGCCGGCCGGGAGGACCCCCACAGTGAGCATCACCAGCACCCCTGCGACAGCCATGCCCTCCTCCGCGGAGGCCGAGGACGCGAGCACCCCGTCGACCCCGCAGCGTGTGATCCAGCGGCTCATCATGCCGCTCGTGCCGACGCCGGACATCGTGCCCCTGTACGTCGAGGCCCACACGGCCCGTTCGGGCATCTCGACGGCCTCGTTCGGGCTCGGCGGCGAGGAGGAGGAGACCCACGAGGCCTCCGCTCCGAGCGCGGACAACCTGACGACGGACGTCGACGAGCTCAGCGCGCGCCACAGCATCGAGGTGAGCCCGCACTCGGTGCGCTCCTTCGGCACCTACTTCAACGCCTTCCCGGCCGGCTACTGGCGGCGCTGGACGCCCGTGCGCTCCGTGCGGCTGACCGTGACCACCTCCGGCAGCGGCCAGGTCATCGTCTACCGCTCGAACGCGCGCGGGGCGATCCAGCGCCACGAGTTCCGCACCGTGCGCGAGAGCACGGAGTCGGTCTTCGAGCTGCCGCTCACGGCCTTCGGCGACGGCGGCTGGTACTGGTTCGACGTGATCGCGGGGGCCGACCCGGTCGCCGTCGTGAACGCCCAGTGGACGGCCGACGCCGATCTCGCCCGCACCGAGGGCACCTTCTCCATCGGCATGACCACGATGAACAAGGTCTCCTACTGCCTGGACAACATCGGCCTGATCAGCCGTGACCAGGACCTGCGCGAGCGGCTGGACGTCATGTACGTCGTCGACCAGGGGTCCGACCGTCTCAGCGACCACGAGGCGCTCGCGCCGCTGCAGGCGGCCATGGGCGAGCAGCTGCAGCTCATCGAGCAGGGCAACATCGGCGGCTCCGGCGGCTTCTCGCGCGGCATGTACGAGGCGGCGACCAACGGGCGTTCGACCTACGTCATCAACTGCGACGACGACATCGACATCGAGCCCGAGTCGCTGCTGCGCATGCTGACCTTCGCGGACTTCGCGACCACCCCCATGCTCGTGGGCGCCCACATGTTCGACCTCAACAACCGCTCGGTGCTGCACGCCTTCGGCGAGGGCGTCGACCCGTGGGCGATCCAGCCTCGCGTCGTCAGCCCCGGCGGACGCCTCGGACACGACTTCGGCTTCGAGCCGCTGCGCTCGACGCCGTGGCTGCACCGCCGCGCCGACGTCGACTACAACGGCTGGTGGACCTGCCTGATCCCCACCGAGACCGTGCGCGCGATCGGCCTCAGCCTGCCGGTGTTCATCAAGTGGGACGACGCCGAGTACGGGCTCCGGGCGAAGGCCGCCGGCTACCCGACGGTGTCCCTGCCCGGCGCGGCGGTCTGGCACATCACCTGGACCGACAAGAGCGATGCCCTGGACTGGCAGGTCTACTTCCACGAGCGCAACCGCATCATCACCGCGCTGCTGCACTCGGTCTACGAGCGCGGCGGCCACGTGATCACCGAGTCGCAGAGCATCGACTTCAAGCACATGATCTCCATGCAGTACTTCACGGAGACCGCCCGGCTGATGGCGCAGGAGGACGTGCTGCGCGGGCCCGGCGGGCTGCACGACCACATCGGGACCAAGCTCCCGGAGCTGCGCGCGATGGCCAAGCAGTACGACGACTCCGCGACGCTCACCGACGCCCAGCAGTTCCCGGCCGTGCGGATGGCGAAGCCGCCGCGCAAGGGTCGCGGGTTCGCGCCGCCGCGCCGTTCCCGGCTGCCGCTGTGGGCCGCGCGCACGATGGCCCGCCAGATGTTCGCCCCGCCGCGCGAGACCTCCCGTCTGCACCCGCAGGCCGAGATCCCGCACCTGGACGCGAAATGGTGGACGCTCAGCCACTTCGACAGCGCCGTGGTCTCCAACGCCGACGGCACGAAGCTCGCCTGGTACAAGCGCCGGCCCGACCACGTGCGGGAGATGTTCACGCGCAGCCTCCGCACCCACGCGGATCTCTACCGCCACTGGAACGACCTGCGCCGCCAGTACCGCCGGGCCGCCGCGGAGCTCACCTCATTCGAGGCCTGGGAGAGGACCTTCGCCGCGAACCCTGCTCCCGAGAGGAAGCAGGATGTGAAGGAGAAGGGCACCCAGAAGGATTCGGGCTCGACGAAGGGATCGACGCCCTCGCAGGCCGACGGCACGTCGGCGAGCGAGTTCGTCGCCTGAGAGTCGCTCACTCGTCGGAGTCTGGGTCCAGGTCGTCCGGCCCCTCCCCGGCGCCGGACTCGTACAGCGCATCGACGACGTCCCTCAGGCGGAAGCCGAACCCGGCGGTCGTCGGCGCGATCCTCGTGTCCCCTTCGCCCCACTGGTAGCGCGGCCCGCTCTCGCCGTCGCGCACGAGAGGGTGCTCGGGCTCCAGCGGGACGATGACCGCGTGCTCGAGCACCTGTGGCCAGTGCACCTGGACCGGGGTGCCCGTGGAGTCGACCACCTCGAAGCGCGGGCCGTCGGCCGGAGCGTGCAGCGCCGATGATCGCGCCGGCCGGAGCGTCAGCCCGCCCTCATGGACGAGGACGTGATGACGCCGGCACAGCAGCACGAGGTTCTCGATGTCCGTCACGCCGCCGTGCGACCAGGGCACGAGGTGGTGGGCGTCGAGGTGCTTCGTCTGATGGCACCCGGGGAAGCCGCACGTGCGCTGGGCGACGCGCAGGGCTCGGCGCTGTGAGCGGGAGGCGAGTCGACGGGTGCGTCCGAGGTGCAGGATCTCCCCGTTCTCATCGGTGACCAGCAGCGCGAGCAGTCCCGTGCAGCTCAGCCGCTGCGCCGTGGCGGCCTCGAGCGGCCCGACCCCCACGATCTCGCAGCGGTTCCGGAGGGGAGGGGCCGCGGCGGACGCATCGAAGGGGCCCGCTGAATGCGTACCAGCGTCTGTCGCAGACGTTCCCGCGGGAACGTCACTTGCTGCCAGATCTGTCAGATCCCTGCCGGGCGCCGAGGGGGCTGATGCGTCGGACCCCTCGGGACCCGCCGGCGGTTCCGACGCCCGAGGGTCCCCGGAGGCCAGCACGTCGGGCGTCGCATGGACGACGACGAGATGCCGGTCCTCGCCGCTGCGGTCGGCAGGCGTCGCGTCGAGGTACGCACGGGCCATGTCGACGAGGGCGTCGGCCCGGGTCTGCTCGATCATCGGCGGCAGGTCCTGCTCGGCATCCGCGGGGAGGTCGCCTGCATCCTGCTCGCGCTGCGTCGCGAGGTCCAGGGCGGCGGCGACCTCCGCGCCCGCCTCTGCGGGCAGGACAGCGCGGACCTCGAGCATCCCGTCGTCCCGCATCTGCCACGAGGCCTCGCGCCGCGCCTCCTGCGGGAGCCGTGTGCCCTCCGCGGCCCGGTACGCGCGCAGCGCGACGGCGAGCTGCGCGGCCGTCATCTCACGTGCCAGCAGCACCAGCGTCCCCTCGTCCACGAGGCCGACCACGCGGGTCATCTCCCGCACCTTGGAGAAGGAGAGGCGGCCCTGGGCGAACTCCTCGCGGGTCAGCGGCATCCCGCGCAGCGCCCGGGCGACCCGCACGTGCTCGCGCGCGGTGCCGGGGGTCATCGAGCACGTCCAGCCCAGCCATTGCGCGAGAGACTTCACGCCGACATACCAGCGGGTCCCCTCGCCCGCATCGAACTCGCCGATGAGGTCCAGCAGCGCGCACTCCGCCTCGGCGACGTGCGCGGCGTGCGCCTGGATCTGCGTCGCGAGCTCCTCGGCCTCCGCGTCATCGAGGAGGAGGCGGGCCCCGCCTTCGGGCGGACTCGTGCCATCGCTCCCACCGGATCCCGTGCCGCGTCCCGCGTTCGGCTCCTGCACCACCGTGCTCATCACGACCCCCTCGTCGCTCATCCGTCGCCCGGGCCGGTCGGCGTGCGGCGCCCGATGTGGGTGCGCACGACCGCCGAGGCCCGGCCAGCCAGTCCCTTTGTCTCTGACTCGAACACCAGCACACCACGAGGGTGGGACATTCCGGACAGCAGTGCGGAGGCTGTGGACGACGAGGCTGTGGGGAGGGGCGACGGGCCCGGGGACTGCGGAGCAGGTGACCCGAGGGGGTGCCTCTATGCCTCGCGCGCGTCCTCCTGCTGGGCCTGGTGGGACGTGACCGACTCCGCCGGGCCGACGATCCCACGGCCCTCGAGCAGGGCCGTGAGCAGGGGAGCGGCATCGGTGAGACCGTCGGCCACGACGAGGAGGCGGGCTCCCGGGGCCTCGGTGAGGGACGCCGGCAGCGGGGAGGGCTCGGGGCCCGTCCAGGTGCCGAGCGGTGCCGAGAGGTGATCCGGGTGCGCGCGGACCTCCTGGGCCCAGTCGTGGACGAGCGGCGGCAGCTCGCCGTCGAAGCGCAGGGACAGGGAGCGGGCGTCCAGGGCGAGGACCTCGTCGGCGTCGTCGGCGCGCGCCGCGGAGCCGGGGCGGTCCGTGACCAGGACGCGCACCTCGTCGTCGGAGGGCAGGGCGGGGTCGGTGCTCGCACCGTCGCCGATCGCGACGCGTGCGCCCAGTCCCCAGGCGGCGAGGGCGAGCACGAGGCGCTTCCAGTGCGGCGGGAGGTCGAGCAGCACGAGCTCGTCGCGCTCGAGCATGACCTCGGCATCGAGGTGGCCCACGGTCTTGATCACCCAGTTCGCCAGGACGTGGCCGGAGAGCTCGATCCGGCTCTGCTCCCCGTACCAGACCAGGGCGGGCCGCGGGCCGAGCGCCTCGAGGGAGGAGAGCAGCGCCTGGAGGGAGGGGAGCGGGGGAGGGGAGGAGGCGGAGGTCATGGCTCCATCCTCGCGCGGGGCCCCTCGATGCGCACATCGACGGGCAGCTCGCGGGCGATGGACTCGGCCCCGATCGCGGTGCGCAGTCGCCCGGCGAACACGCCCGCGGCCGCCCAGGATCCGCCCCGGTCATCGTGCGGGCGCACCACCAGCGCGAGCCGCCCGGTCGGGCCGGGGCCCTCGTCCTCGAGGATCGGCGCGGCGGACTCAGCGGAGGCAGGCCCGGGGTCGGGGTCGACGGAGGTCACGGTGCGGGCGGGCGTGCGCGCGATCTCGATCGCCCGGTGCAGGCGCAGTGCGTCGGACTCCGGATCCATCGCCGCGACCGGCTCGTCCTCGGCCGCGATGCCGAGGGCCTGCCAGACGGACTCGAGGCTCGGGCGCCGGAACCAGTCGTCCTCCCCGGTGCGGCTCAGAGCGCGTGCGGGGACGGCGTCGGCCGGATCGACGACGACGCCCCCGAGGCCGCGGACGACGACCGCCGGCACGCCGCTCGCCTTGCCCTTGACGAGGTCCGCCGTCGCGGCGATCTCGTCGGCCAGCGCTCGCACGGTGACGTGGAGGGGCCGGCCGTCGGCATCCGTGGTCCCGCGCAGGTCCTCGAGCGCGCGCAGTCCCGCCGCGCCGAGCGCGATGTCGCCGACGCCCACCCGCCAGATGCGCGAGGAGGTGTCCGAGAGCACCACGCCCAGGCGCCGTCCCGTGGCGCGCGCGAGCGCCGCGCGCAGATCCTCCGCCTCGGTGTCCGGGTCCCCGGGCAGGAGCAGGAGGCCGCCGGGGGAGTTCGAGCCGTCGATGCCGGCGGCCGCCATCACCGGACCGGCCGGGACCTCGACGATCGAGGTGGTGGTGCGCAGGTGGCGTCGGCGGGCGACGAGGCGCACGCTCTGCTCCGCGATCGCCTCCTGCTTGGCCGCGGCGGGGATGACAAGATCCCTGGTCTTCGAGATGATCTTGGTCGACACGCACAGCACGTCGTCGTCCGCCAGGAGGATCCCGGAGGCCTCGAGGGCGCCGAGGAGGAGCGCGGCGACGTCATCGCCCGCATGCACCTCGCCGAGTCCGACCACCGGCAGCACCCGGAGACCGGACGAAGCGGACGGCTGCAGGGGCCCCGCGGGCCCGTCGGGAGGGGTCGTGGTCATCGCATCTCCTGGTCGCGGGCGTGCACCGGCTTGACGGGGCCGAGTTACACGGGTGTATTTTAGGCGGTGTCCGGCGGCTCCCCCCGCCTCGTCCCGAACCCCGTCGGCCGCCATGGAGCGGCCTCACGACGTGAAGCGTCCCCCTGAGGAAGGAACTGTGCCGATGGAACGCATGCGCGACGAGGATGATGCGCAGTCGGAGGAATTCTCCCTCCTGCAGCTGGTGGCCGACGGCGAAGAGGCCGAGGTCTCGTGGCAGGAGCGCGCGCTGTGCGCGCAGACGGACCCCGAGGCCTTCTTCCCCGAGAAGGGCGGGTCCACCCGCGAGGCGAAGAAGGTGTGCGTCTCCTGCGAGGTGCGCGCCGAGTGCCTCGAGTACGCACTCGAGAACGACGAGCGCTTCGGCATCTGGGGCGGTCTGTCCGAGCGCGAGCGCCGCAAGCTCAAGCGCCGCGCCGTCTGAGCGGCCCGTGAACCCGGCCCGCCGCCTGTGACCTCGCGCGACGTCACCGCCGTCCTCCTGCTCGGCGGACGCGACGACCCCGAATCCCTCTCGACCGCCCTCGCCGCCCTCTCCGCTCAGGAGAGGGCGGCCGATCGCGTCGCGGTGATCGCTCGCGGACAGCTCGGCGAGGAGCGCGAGGCGCAGGTCGCCGCGCTCGCCGACGACGGCACGATCGACGAGGTGCTGCGGATCCCTGCCGGCGCGGGGCTCGCGAGCGCCGTCCGCGAGATCATGACGTCCCTGTCCAGCGGGGTGCTCACGAACGTCCAGCAGAAGGACGTCTCCGAGGCCGCTCCGCGCGCCGGCGGGCACATGCGCCCCATCGACCGCGACGCGCACGAGCGCGGGCTCGTGCGCGAGGCCGAGGAGACGGCGCAGATCCCGACCCGTCTGCGCGAGGGCGGCTCGGCGATCGCCGCGCCGCCGGCCGGCAGGCGCCGTGCCTCCGCAGATTCCGAGAGCTGGTTCTGGCTGCTCACCGAGGACTCGCTGCCCGGCCGCGCCTCCCTGCGCGCCCTCGTCGACGCCGCCGAGGCCTCGCCCACTGCCGCGCTCATCGGCTCCAAGCGCCTGCGGCCCGCGACGTCCGGCGAGGACGACGCGGCGCAGGACGACGCGGCGCGGGACGAGGACCAGGACGAGACCCCTGGCCGGAGTGCCGCCCGCCCGACCGCCGACGACGCCGACGTGCTCGTGGACGTGGGCCTCACCCTCACCCACAGCGGCCGCATCGTCACCGGCGTCGAGCCCGGCGAGATCGACCAGGGGCAGTCCGACTGGCGCCACGACGTGCTCGGGGTCGCCCTGCCCGGCCTGCTGGTGCGCGAGAGCACCCTCGCGCGGCTCGGCGGCACCGACCCCGCGCTCGGCTCGCCCTTCGCCGAGATCGACCTCGGCCAGAGGGTCTGGCGGGGCGGTGAGCGGGTCGAGGTCGCTCCCGACGCGCGCGTGCTGGCCCCGCATCGTGCGGCCCCCGCCCCCGCCCTTCTGCGCGAGCACCGGCGCGGGCAGATGCTCCTGCTGCTCAAGCACCGTCCGCTGCTGGGCGTCGTGCTCACCCTCCTGCTGAGCATGCCGCTGGGGACCCTGGCACGGATGCTCGGGCAGGTCGCCGCGCAGGCGCCCCGGCTCGCCCTCGCCGAGCTCCGCGGGACCCTCGCCGCCTACCGGCGCGCGCCGGGCGTCATCGCCCGCGGTGCGCGCGCCTCCCGCAGGGCGCTCGTGCCCCGACGGCGGCTCGCGCCCCTGTACCTTCCGCGCACGGAGGCGCTGCGCCGCCGCCTCGAGGCGATCTGGACGCGCCTGTTCGCCGACGACGAGCGTGCCCGTCGCATCCGCCGCACCACCTGGGGGATCGCCGGCACCACCCACGGCTCCGACGACGCGGACTTCGGCCGTCACGGCGTGTGGACGATCGTCCTCGCGGCGCTCGCGCTGATCGCCGGGGTCGTGGGCGCACGCCCGCTGCTGGCGCGCGGCCATCTCGCGGGCCCGCAGCTGCAGACCCTCGCGGACGACTGGCGGGAGCGCACGCAGGTCGCCTGGTCGAGCTGGGTGCCCGGCGGCGACGGCGGACTGGGAGCACGCGGGCCGGGCGACGCCCTGCTGCGGCTGATCGCCCCGCTTCCCCTGCCCGAGGGCGCGCTCGGCGTGCTGCTCGTCCTCGCGGTGCCGCTGGCCGCCATGGGCGCCTGGTGGGCGGCCGGCGCCCTCACCCGCGCGGTCGGCGCGCGCCTGGCCCTCGCCGTGGGCTGGGCCGTCGGCCCGCCCCTCCTCGCCTCCCTGGGCTCCGGCGCCTGGCCGCTCGTGCTCGTCCACCTGCTGCTGCCCCTGCTCGCCCTCGCGGTGGGCCGCGCCATCGGGCTGGTGCACAAGGTCTCCCAGGCCAGCGTCTCCGCGGCCGCCGCCGCAGGTCTCGTGCTGCTCGTGATCGGCGCCGTGCAGCCGGTGCTCGTGATCCTCGTCGGCCTCGCCCTCGCCCTGCTCGCACCCTTCGTGCCGGGCCGGCGGCGGCGACTCATCTGGGTGCTCGTGCCCTCGCTCGCCCTGCAGCTTCCCTACCTCGGCGCCTTCATCGCCCACCCCGCGGCGCTCCTGCACGTCGCCGGCGTCCCCGCCTCCGCCGAAGCCCCCTCGGGCCTCGAGCTGCTCGCCCTGTGGCCCGCGCCCGCACCCTCCTGGACGGCGCTCGAGGGCCTTCTCGGTGCGTCCGCGGCAGGAGCGCTGCCCGTGCTGCTGATGGCCCCGGTGCTGCTGGGCGCGCTGCTCGCCCCCTTCCAGCGGGCCGACGCGGGGCGCGCGGGACGGTACGCGATCGTGCTCGCCGCTCTCGCGATGGCGACGGCGCTGCTCGCACGCGCCGTGCCCACCGAGGTCGGGGACGAGACCCTGCTGAGCGCACCGATCGGCGGGGCGCTCAGCCTCGCCCTGCTCTCCCTGCTCGTGGGCTGCGCGGCGACCTGCGACGCCCTGGCGCGCCGCAGCGGCCGCGAATCCGGTGCGCGCCGCGGCGCGACCGTCGCGATCGCCGGACTCGTCGCCGCCTGCTGCCTCGTCGCCACGATCGGCTGGACCCTGAGCCTGCCCGACGCGCTGCAGGTGCACCGCACGCAGAGCGACGAGGTGCCGCAGGCCGCGAGCGACCTCGGGACCTCCGAGACCCGCGGACGCGTCCTCGTGCTGTCCCAGGGCGGCGACGACTCGGTCGACGCCCACCTCGTGGTCGACGGCGGACCCACTGCCCAGCAGGACTCCGGCTCCGTCGCCGCGAGGACGCTCGCCGCGGCGGGCTCGGGCGCCGCCGTCGACGAGGACCCCGCCTCGACCGCGCTGCGCGAGGCCACCGGCGAGCTGCTCACGGCCGACGCCGCGAGCGACCCCGTGCGTCTGCGCACCCTCGGCGTCGGCTACGTCGTCGTGCCCGGGTCCTCGCAGGACGCACCGGCCCTCACGGACGCCCTCGACGCCTCCCCGCAGCTCGAGAAGGTCACCGAGGGGAGCAGCGGCGGCATGTGGCGCGTGGTCGACGCGGGATCCCGCGTCGTGATCCGCCCGGCGGGGGAGGACCCGTCGGCCGACGACGAGACAGCCCTCGCGAGCGGAGTGCTCGACGCCGAGGGCGACGTGGCCGCCGCGCACGGCGAGCGGACCGTGGTGCTCTCGGAGCGCCGCGAGAGCGGCTGGGAGGCGACGCTCGACGGCGAGGCGCTCGCGCCCGTCACCGTCGACGGCTGGGCCCAGGGCTTCACCGTCCCCGCCGGCGCCTCGGGGCACCTCGAGATCCACCGCCAGGATCCCTGGCGCCTCGTGCTCGCGATCGTGCTCGCGCTGACCGTGCTGATCACCGCCGTGGTCGCCGTGCCCTGGCGGGCCGGCCCCGGCCGGCGTCGGGGCGAGGAGCCCTGGCAGGAGAGCCAGGAGAGTGGTGCCCTGTGACCCGATCGATGCGGCCCGCCCTGGCCCTCGCGAGCGTGGTGCCGATCCTGGTGCTCGGCGCCGGAGCGCTCGTCGGCCCTCTCTCCGACGGGTCCTCGGACCGCTCGGTCGAGCGCGCCGAGACCACGTCCTCGCCGAGCGCCGCCGCGCTCGTGTGCCCCGGCCCCGTCCAGGTCCCGAAGGAGCTGCAGGGGAGCACGGGAGACGAGAAGCTCTCCTCGACGGGGCCGAACGGCCGCGTGGGCGTGCGCACGCTGGGTCTGGACGCGGACTCCTCGCTGCTCTTCGGCCGCGTCGCCGCCTCCAGCACGAGGCAGGACGCGGACGGCAACCCCCTCGCGCCCTCGATCACCGCCGCCGACGCCGCGGGCGAGGACCTCGGCATCGACACCTCGACGGGCGACGTCGGCGCGAGCGCCCAGACCAACTCCTCCATCTCGAACGGCCCGCAGGTGACCGTGCGCGGATCACAGGATCAGCAGGTCGTCGCCGACGCCGTGCAGACCACGACCACGGACTCCGGCGACTTCCGCTCCCTGAGCGCGACCCGCTGCACCGGCGCCTCCACGCAGGCGACCTTCCTCGGCGCCTCCACCGCGAGCGGCGCGAGCGCCTCCCTGCTGCTGCGCAGCACCACCGACCGGCCCGCGACGGCCTCGATCCAGGTCTGGACGGCCGACGGCCCCGCCGACATGGGCGGCCGCTCCCAGGTCGTGGTGGCCCCGGGCAAGGAGGAGCGCGTGCTGCTCGAGTCGATCGTCCCCGACCAGGACGTGATCGGCGTGAGCGTGAGCACCGTCGGCGCGCCGCTGGCCATGTCCCTGCAGGACACCGAGCGCGACGGTCTCACCCCGCTGGGCGGCGAGATCCTCTCCGACCTGCCCGAGGCCTCCCGCAGCTCCGTCATCCCCGGCGTGCGCATCGGGAAGGGCACGAGCGCGCAGGTGGTGCTGATGAACGAGTCGGGCGCGGACGCGCACGTGCAGCTCGCCGCCCACGACGCCAAGGGCCCCGTGGACGTGTCCGGGCTCGAGGACGAGGTCACCGTGCCCGCGGGATCCGTCACGACAGTGCCCGTCGAGGGCATCGCCGGGGACTTCGCGATCACCGCGGAGTCCGACCAGAAGGTGAGCGGCGCGGTCCGCTCGCACGTCCAGTCCGAGAAGAAGCTCGGCAAGACGATCGGCAAGCCCTCCGACCTCGCTGTCGCCCAGGCCGCCCCGGGGCTGCGCGACTCCGGGGTGATCGCCCTTCCGACCGACGGCGCCCACGGCGCCCTCTCCCTGGCCGCGACCGACGACACCCACGTCACCGTGATCCCCGTCGGGGCCGACGGCGGCGCGGGGGAGAGCGTCGAGCTCGACCTCGCCGGCGACAGCGCGACCGACATCCCCGCAGGAGACCTCAAGGGCACGAAGGGCGGCATCGCGGGACTCGTCGTGGTCCCCGACGACCCCGATGCGGTCCACGCCGCCTGGATCCAGACCGAGTCGGACGCGAAGGCCGGGCCCCTGCTGACCTCGGTCCCCGTGGTCTCCGCCTCGACCGGCGGCTCGGGGACGACGGTGCGTCTGGGCTGAGGGGCGCCGTCAGTCCTCGCCCCAGGCCTCGGGGTCCACGTCCTCGGGGTCCAGGTGCAGCAGGGAGGCGATCTGGTCGGCCAGGACCTGGCGCACCAGCAGCTCGAGATCCCCGGGCAGGGAGCAGCGGGTCTGGATCGGCCGACGGAACAGCACCACGCGCGGCGGATGGTCGCGGTCCGCGGGGAACGCCCGGCCGAGTGCGACCGCGCTCTCCTCCCACGGCGCCGGATCCGTGAGCGGGACCTCCTCGACCGCGACCTCGAGATGCTCGAGGCGCCGCGGGTATCGCTCCACGAGCGCGCGGGCCGCATCGAGCACGGTGTCCTCGAAGAGCTCGCGGCGGGAGAGGTGACCGGGCAGGTGGGGAGGCAGCAGGTCCCCGCGCAGTCCGCGACCGTGCCGGTCACGGCGCCGCCCGCGGGAGCGGCCCACCGGGCCCGAGGCGCCGCCGAGAACTCGCTGACCCGTCATGCATCGCACTCTAACGCGCTCGTGTCGCGGGCCGCGGCCCGGCTCGCCCACTGCGTACACTCGAGGGCGTGCCTCATCGCGACTGCTCGAAGACCGGCTGCACCCGCCCCGCCGTCAGCTCCCTGACCTTCGTGTACGAGGACTCGACGCTCGTGGTGGGACCGCTCGCCCGCACCGCCGACCCCCACGCCTACGACCTCTGCGAGGAGCACGCGTCGCGGATGACGCCGCCGCGCGGATGGACGATGCTGCGGGTCGCGGGCAGCGCCGATGCCGTCGACGACCTCGTGGCGCTCGCCGCCGCGCTCGACGCGCACGAGACGGAGGACACTGCCGGTGCCCCGTCTGTCGACCGCGGCGCCGCCCGCGCGAACGGCCGCCCCGAGCCGCGTCCCGCCGAGCGTCACCTGCACGTGGTGAGGTCGAGCGATGACTGAGCACGATCTGCGTCAGATCGTCCTGGCCAACGACGTGCGCGGAGTCGCCGGCGTGACCCTGGACGAGGACGTCGCCCGGGCCTTCGGCGCCGCGTTCGCCGACAGCCTCGAGGCGAAGGACCTGATCCTCGGCCACGACATGCGCCTGAGCTCTCCGCGGCTCGCCCGCGCCTTCGCCGAGGGGGCGATGCGCCGCGGAGCCACGGTCGGCCTCGCCGGCCTGAGCGCGACCGACCAGCTGTACTGCGCCTCCGGCCTCTACCGGGCGGCGGGCGCGATGATCACCGCCTCCCACAACCCCGGGCGGGACAACGGCATCAAGCTGTGCCTGCCCGGCGCGCGCCCCATCAGCCGAGACACCGGCCTCGACGACCTCCGCGTGCGCGCCGAGGAGCTGCTCGACGCCCGGGAGATCCCCGAGATCCCCGGTGGCCGGCTGCAGGAGCTCGACACCCTCGAGGACTACGTCGCGACCGTGCTGCAGCTCGCGCCCGTGCCCGGTACGCGGAGGGTCACGGTGGTCGTCGACGCCGGCAACGGGATGGCAGGGCTCACGATGCCCGCCGTGGCCGAGCATCTGCCGAGCGTCGAGATGATCGGTCTGCACGTCGAGCTCGACGGATCGTTCCCCCACCATCCGGCGGATCCGACGGACCCCGCGAACCTCACCGACCTCGCTGCGCGCGTGCGCGAGGAGGGAGCCGACCTGGGGCTCGCGTTCGACGGCGACGCGGACCGCTGCACCGTGGTCGACGAGACCGGCGCCCCGGTGCCGCCCTCGGCCGTGACGGCGCTGATCGCCGAGCGCGAGATCGCCCGGGCCCGCGCCCGGGGCGAGGAGTCCCCGACGGTCGTCGCGAACGTCGTCTCCTCGCGGCACGTCGCCGAGGCCGTCGAGGCCGCGGGCGGGCGCTTCACGGTCACTCCCGTCGGGCACTCGCTCATCAAGGCGATCATGGAGCGCGAGGACGCCGTGTTCGGCGGCGAGCACTCCGCCCACTACTACTTCCGCGAGTTCTTCCGCGCCGACTCCGGCATGCTCGCCGCCCTGCACGTGCTCGCGGCGCTCGAGGAGAGCGGATCGAGCATGTCCGCGCTGGTCGCAGGGCACACGCCCTACGCGGCGAGCGGGGAGATCAATCGCCGTCCCGCATCTGCCGCCGCGGCGCGCGAGGCGGTCCGCGCGGCCTTCGCCCCGCGCGAGGGCGTCGGGATCGACGAGCTCGACGGGCTCACCGTGCGCCACTGGGGCGCGGCGGGGGAGCAGTGGTGGTTCTCCCTGCGCTCCTCCAACACCCAGCAGGCGCTGCGGCTGAACGTCGAGGCGGCCGACGAGGACACCATGCGGGCCGTGCGCGACGAGGTGCTCGGGATGATCGACGAGGGCACGGGCGGCGACACGGTGCACGACGACACGGTGCACGAGCACGAGCACGAGCACGAGCACGAGGAAGAGAGTGGGGGCGAGGTCGCGATGCGCAGCGAGGCCGGATTCGACGGGCCGGCGTGGCTGCGCCGGATCCTGCGCTGCCCCCGGTGCGGGGCGGAGCTCTCCGACGCCGCCGCTCAGGACGGTGCGCAGGACGGCGCGGACCACGTGCTGCGCTGCACCGGCCAGGGGCACGAGTACCGCATCCGCGGCGGCATCCCCGTGCTCATCGCCGGGCGCGACTGACCGCTCCAGGGCGGATCGCTCCGGGACCGGCTACTGCGCGAAGGGCACCGCGCGCACGTCGGCCGCGAGCTCGCGCTCGCGCATCGCGGCCGCACGCAGCTTCTCCTCGTCGCGCCGGGAGCGCTCGGCGAGCACGGCCCGCAGGAACATCTCGGGGTCGGTCCCCGGAGGCGGCGCGGGCGTCACCGAGGGCATGGTGCGCTGCAGCAGGTCGCGGGCGATCTCGCGGCGCGACTCCGGATTCAGCGAGCGCGCGCGGGGCAGGAACGAGCGCACGTCCTGCAGCAGCGGCAGGGGCAGTCGGCCCACGTCGGCCCCGGTGGCCCAGGCCTGCAGCTCCTCGGGCACGGTCTCGCGCACGGGGCGCGGGGCGCGCATGCGCTCCTGGATCACCATGGTGCCGGCGAGCATGTCGCCGAGCCGTCGCGAGCGGCGATCGACGAGCGCCGTGACCAGGGCGATCGCGCCCGTCGTCGACCAGATCTCGAGCATCCCCATGAGGGCCCGCAGCAGGCTCTGGCGCGCATGCACCGGGCCCCCGTCCTCGCGCACCACGCGGGTGCCCGTCGCCAGGCGCCCCAGGCTGCGCCCGCCCATCAGCAGCTCGGTGAGCACCGGGTAGCCGAGGAAGGCGAGCACGCTCACGAGGACCAGGGCGGCCTGCACGAAGCCGGCGTCCAGCCCCGTGCGGGAGGCGAGCGCGACCATGCCCACCGTCGCGCCGATGCTGAGGGCGAGCATGACGGCGCCGTCGATCAGATAGGACAGCAGACGGGTCGCGAAGGAGGCGGGGCGCAGGTCCAGGTGGACGGCCTCGCCGGTGACGATCGCATCGCGCATCGCGCTCGGGGCGCTCGCGCTCGTCGGACCCGCTGCCGTGGACATGCGCCCAGTCTCCCATCGGCGGGCGCGGGAGGCCTCACCCGGTGGTCGACGAGCGCACTGCGGCGCCTCGACTTTCGTCGCACGTGCCGTCCGCGCGCCTCGCCTACGCTGGCGAGGTGGACACCGACGCCTTCATCGCCGTGCACCGCGAGGACTGGGACCGTCTCGCGGTGCTCACCCGCACCCGCGATCTGGACGCCGCGGGCATCGACGAGCTGATCGCGCTGTACCGGCGCACCGCGACGCACCTGTCCACGGTGCGCTCGACGAACCCCGATCCGGTGCTCACCGCACGCCTGTCCGTCCTCCTGCAGCGCGCGCGTCTGCGGATCACCGGGGCCCGGATGCCCCTCTGGCGGCGCGTGCGGGACATGCTCTGGGAGGACCTGCCCGCCGCCCTGCACGAGGCCCGCTGGTGGGTCGCCGGATGCGCCGCGCTGCTGCTCGTCACCGCACTGGTGTCCGGGCTGTGGTTCGGCCTGGACCCGTCGGCCCGCTCCGCCGTGCTCACCGAGGCGGAGCAGCGCCGGCTCGCCCAGCACGACTTCGTCGGCTACTACTTCCAGGGCGAGGCGAGCGGCTTCGCGGCGAGCGTGTGGACGAACAACGCCTGGATCGCCCTGCAGTCCGTGGTGCTCGGCGTGACCGGGGTGTGGCCGGCGTGGATGCTGCTCAGCAACGGGCTGAACATCGGGCTCTCCGGCGGGGTCCTCGCCGCGCACGGGCACCTGGGCACGCTGCTGGTGTACCTCCTGCCGCACGGACTGCTCGAGCTCACGGCGATCTGCGTGGGCGCGGGCGCCGGACTGCGCCTGTTCTGGGCATGGGTGCGCCCGGGGCCGCTGCCGCGCGCATGGGCGCTCGCCCGCGCGGCCCGCGCGATGATCACGGTGGGCGTGGGCCTCGTGGCCGTGCTTCTGGTCTCCGGGGTGATCGAGGCCTTCGTGACGCCCAGCTCCCTCCCCACCGCCGTGCGCATCGGCATCGGCGTCCTCGCCTGGGCCGCGTTCCTCGCGGTGATGATCGTGCGCGGACGCCGGGTGTCCCGCGCCGGGATCACCGGCGACCTCCCCGAGGAGGTCGTGGGGGATCAGGTGGCCGTCGCCGCCTGAGCCCCGCCTGCGCCCGGGTCAGAGCCTCCCGGCCGCCTTGAGGGCGAGGTACTGGTCGGCGACCGCCTGCGGGAGGTCGTCCGGGACGACGTCCACGACGTGCGCCCCGCAGCGCTCGAGCGCACGCTCGGTGCCCTCGCGCTCGATGCTCTCCTGCTCGGCCGACGCGGCCCGGTAGACCGCCCCGATGCTGCCGCGCTCGCGCGCCATGCCCGCGAGCGCGGGGTCCGCCACCGAGCCGACGATCAGCGGATGATCGGCGGCGATCCGGGAGGCGACGGGCAGCAGGCCCTGGCCCGCCGCCCCCGGCTCGATCGGGGTGAGGAGGACGACGAGGGCCCCGCGCCGGGCACGTCGGCGGATCTCCGAGGCGACCATCTCCCAGTCGGTCTCGACGAGGGCCGGCTCGACCGGTGCGGTCGCCGCGACCACGTCGTGCAGCACCGTGCGGGCGTTGCCGCCGTGCACCTGCACGTGCGGGACCCGGTCGGCGCACAGCACGTCCACCCGGTCCCCGGCCTGCGCGGCGAGCGCCGTGAGCAGCAGCGTGGCATCGAGCGCGGAGTCCAGTCGCGGGGCATCGCCCACCCGGCCCGCCGAGGTGCGCGAGGTGTCCACGACGATCAGCACGTGACGGTCGCGCTCGGGCCGCCAGGTGCGCACCACGACGCTGCGGCGGCGGGCGGTCGCCCGCCAGTCGATCGAGCGCACGTCGTCGCCGTCCACGAAGTCGCGCAGGGAGTCGAACTCCGTGCCCTGGCCGCGCTGGTGGACCGCCGCGAGGCCCTCGATCTCCCGCAGCCGACGCGTGCGCGAGGGCAGGTGGCGGCGCGAGCCGAAGGCGTGCAGGGCCAGCAGCTCCCCGGGCGCGTCCCGCGTCGCGCGGCGCTCGACGAGCCCCAGCCTGCCGCGCACGGCGAGCACGAGCGCGCGGCTCGTGTGCCGCCCGCGCCGGGTGGGGCGGAAGAGCTGGTCCACGGCCCGGCGCTCCTGCGCGGGGATCGCGAGCGCGGCGCGCTGGACGCGGAGGCCCGCCGTCGGGTTCCAGGCGTCGCGCAGACGGACGTCGACGCCGCGGTCACCGGGATTCGTCACCAGCAGGCGGCCCGTGCCCTCCTCGCCGAGCCGCACCTGCCCGGGGGAGCGGCGCCGCACCAGCAGGGTCTTGGGCGACGGCGTGAGCAGGAGGTCGAGCACCAGCAGCGCGACCCACACGAGCGCGCACACCAGCACGGTCGCCCAGTGCGGGACGAGCACGATCGGCAGCGCGCCGACGACGCCCAGCAGGGCGCCGCGCATCCTCAGGGCTGGCAGGTCCCTCACGTCCGGCTCCTCAGCGGGGGACCGGCACGCCGGCCAGCGTCGCGGCGAGCACCGCCTGCACCTGCGAGCCCTCGAGCTCGGCCTCGGTGGTCAGGCGCACCCGGTGGGAGAGGGTCGCAGGGGCCATGGTCTTCACGTCGTCGGGCGTCACGAAGTCGCGGCCCGTGAGGTACGCCCAGGCGCTCGCCGTGCGCAGCAGCGCGATCGCCCCGCGCGGGGAGACGCCGAGGGACAGGCTCGGGGAGCGCCGGGTCGCGCGGCACACGTCCACCACGTACTCGAGCACGCTCTGCTCGGCGCGCACCTGGCGCACCTCCTCCTGGGCGGCGCGCAGGGAGGCGGGATCGGCGACCGTGCGCAGCCCCGCCGCGGCGAGGTCGCGGGTGTCGAAGCCCTCCGCGTGGCGGCGCAGCACGTCCACCTCCTGCTCGCGCTCGGGCAGCGGCAGCACGGCCTTGAGGAGGAAGCGGTCCAGCTGCGCCTCCGGCAGGGCGTAGGTGCCGTCGAACTCGATGGGGTTCTGCGTGGCGACCACCATGAACGGATCCGGGAGGGCGCGCGGTCTGCCGTCGATCGTCACCTGCCGCTCCTCCATCGCCTCGAGCAGCGCCGACTGGGTCTTCGGGGGCGTGCGGTTGATCTCGTCGGCCAGCAGCAGGTTCGTGAACACGGGGCCCTCGCGGAAGACGAGGTCCGAGGTCGAGTTGTCGTAGACCAGGGAGCCGGTGACGTCGCCGGGCATCATGTCCGGCGTGAACTGGACACGGCGCATGTCCACGTCGAGCGCCTCGGCGAGCGAGCGCACCAGCAGGGTCTTGGCGACGCCCGGCACGCCTTCGAGCAGCACGTGGCCCCGGCACAGCAGCGCGACCACCAGGCTGGTGACGGCCGCGTCCTGGCCCACCACCGCCTTGTGGATCTCGTCGCTCAGGGCGCGCAGGCGCTCGCGCGGGCTCTCGGGCCCGGACTCCGCCGGGACGGCTGCGGGCGGCGTCGGCTGATCGGGGACTGCGCTCATCGGTCGATCTCCTTCTCGAGGGCGTCGAGGTCTTCGCTCAGGCGCAGCAGCTCCTGGTCGCTGCGCACGGGGGTGGGTCCCAGCAGCGTCCGCAGCTGCTCGGGCATGAGGGAGGTGTGGGGCGCGAGCGCCGCGATCAGCGCGTCCAGGCGGCCCTCGCGGCGCACGCCGAGACGGGAGGCCAGACGCACGGCGGTCCTCGCCCGCAGCGCGCGTGCCGCGGCGTCGCGGGCATCGGCGCGATGCAGCAGGTGCGCCCGGCCCACGGTCAGCTCGCGGGCGCGCACGCTCACGGGCAGCGGCTCCACGACGACCGGGCCCAGCCGGCGCGAGACGGCGAGGAGGACGGCGAGGACGACCGCGCACGCCCACAGAGCCAGGGGCAGCGCGAAGTCCGGCAGCCGGTCGAGGAGGGAGGGGCGCTCCTCGACGAGCGGATCCGTCGGCGAGGGGACGTACCAGGTGAGGGCGGAGCCCTCGTCGTCCTCTCCGAGGGCGTTCAGGGCGACCGCCGCGTTGTCGAGATCGCCCGCTCCCGCGTTGGTGAGCAGCGTCGCCGAGCCCAGCACCGTGACGCCCTGGCCGGTGACCACGGCCGCGCCGTCGCCCCGGCGGAAGCAGGTGTCGAAGCCGTCCCCGGCACGGTAGAGGGTCGCGGCCTTCGCGACGTCCTCGGCGGGGCCCACGCGGATCTCGCGGGCGTGCAGGGACGCCGCCGCGCAGGAGTCGTCGGCGCTCAGGCTCGTGGTCTCCTTCAGCGACCCGGCGGGCCGGATGCCCGGGGCCAGGCGCGCGAGAACGAAGAAGCTCGGGCGCACCAGGACCAGGTGGCCGTGGCCGCTCTCCCGGGCGTCGGCCAGACGGTCGAGCTGGGCGCCGTCGAGCGCCGAGGGATCGGTGACCAGGACGGTGCGGCCCTCGGCGAGGGCCTGCGCGGCGTCGGTCGTGTACCGGCGGACCTCGAGGTCCGTGCCCTCGCGCTCGAGGACGCGGGCCACGGCCTTCGAGCCCTGCGGCGTGGGGGCGGCGGGCTCGAGCGGGCCGTCGCGGAAGGTGCCGCGGAGGGCGACGACGACCACCGCGGCGAGCACCACGAGGACGAGCGCGACCGTGAGCACGCGCGTGGAGGTGCGCGGCCCGGGGCGCGCGGTCTCGGCGCGGACGGAGGCCGTGGGGGGCGACGGGGCCGTCATGCGGGCTCCGACTCCCGCAGCTGCGGGGTCGCCTCGGCGAGGTACTCGGCCAGGCGCACCACGTCCTCGGCGCTCTTGGCGTCGACGTGGTGATGGGAGTAGGCGGCGGTGTCGAAGACCTGGGCGGCGCGCAGCAGGCGCGTGCGCACGTCGGGGAAGGCGCGGGAGGCCTCCTCGGCCGCCTCGTGCGCGGTCATGCCCTCGGCGAGATCGAGCAGGGTGCGCTCCTGGAGATCTCGCACGAGCGAGCGCATGCCCAGCACCGCCGCATCGCCGGGGCGGTGCTCGTCGGCCGCGGCGCGGGCCCGTCGTCGCAGCTCCTGCGCGCTCAGCACGGGATCCGCGTCCAGGCGAGAGGAGACGCTGAGCGCGGTGTCGCGCCGCATCCGCCCGCTGCGGCGGAGCACCGCGAGGGCCGAGAGCGCCGCGAGCAGGACGACCACCGCGAGCAGCACGATGAGCACCCAGGACGCGCCGCCCGCGCCGCCGGTCAGTGACTCCAGCCAGTCCTCGAGCATCCCCAGGAGCCAGGGGAGGAAGCCCTGGTCGCGGTGGTACTCGCCGCGCGCGAGCTCCTCAAGGACCTTCCGTCGCGCCTCATCGGGATCCACGCTCGCTCACCTGCCGTCCGCGTCCTGCTGCGCGCGACGCAGCGCGATGTCCCAGGACTCGTGGCGCATCCGCAGATCGGCGTAGAGCGCGGTGAGGCCGGAGGCCCAGAACGGCACGACGACCACGGAGGCCGCGTACGAGCCGAGCATCGTCACGACCATCAGCAGGATCATGCCCGGCACGAGGCCCGTCATCTGGGTGGCCAGCAGGATGATCACGTAGACGATCGTGCCGACGGTCCCGAAGACCCCGGCGATCACCTGCTGCACGAGGGTGTAGGAGACCGTCAGCAGCACGGCGATCCCGAGCGCGCGCCACAGACGCCGACCCCGGGTGAGCGCGAAGGAGCGGCGCACGGCGCCCAGCACGCTCGTGTCCTCGAGGACGAGTGCGGGGGTCGAGAAGGCGGTGCGCGCCCACACCCACAGCGAGGCCAGCAGTCCCAGGACGAGGAACAGCGGCAGCGGCAGGATCGTCCACCAATGCGCCTCGCGGACGACGAGCAGCGGCAGGCCCCCGATCAGGGAGATCACCACGAAGGCCGCGAATCCCATGAGGGAGACGAGGATCGCCGTGAGTGCGGCCCGTGGCCCGTGCGTGCGCAGGGCGGAGCGCAGGGAGGCGTCGTCGGTGCGGGAGCCGACGGCCTCCGCGAGGGTGACCCGGGTGAGGACCACGAGCACGAGCTGCATGGCCACCAGCGTGATCACGCCCGAGACCATGGAGGATCCGATGGTCGCGAGCATGTCGCCGAGCGAGGAGCCGAGCGGCTCCGTCGCGCTCGAGGACGACGCCGTGGGGTCCTGGGAGATGCCCTGGAGCTGCACGGCCGTCGGCGCGATGCCGATGCCGGCGGCCACCGAGTTGAGCACGAAGGCGATGCCCAGCACGATCGCGCTGACGCCGAACACGAGCTTCGGGCGGCGGCGGTAGATGCCGACCGCCGCCGAGAAGATCTCGCCGACCCCCAGTGGGCGCAGGGGGAACAGGCCCGGGCTGCGGACGAGCTCGCGCTGCACGGGGCCGGGATGGCCCGCCGCGTCCGACGACCCGGGTGCGGGCGACGCGGGGGAGGACGACGCCGGTGCGCCTGCTCCGGGAGCGCTCCAGGGTCCGCTCGGTCCGGTCACGTCGCTCACCTCTCGTCGTCCTCGATGGTCCGTGGCGTCCGCTGCGCCGCGCCTGCTCCACCGTACGGTGCCGGGCGCCCGTGCCGGGTACGACGATGGTCGAGACCTGCGACGACGTCGGTCCACGGCGGAGGACGGGACGAATGGCACAATGAGCCCATGACGACGTCCTCACGCATCCTGGTGGTCGATGACGATCATGCGATCGCGGAGATGGTGGGCATCGTGCTGCGGGGCAAGGGCTTCGACGTGGTCACCACGGCCGACGGCGCCTCCGCGCTGGACGCCTTCGACCGCCTCCACCCCGACCTCGTCCTCCTGGACCTGATGCTCCCGGGCATGGACGGCATCGAGGTGTGCCGTCGCCTGCGCCGCCACTCCGGCGTCCCCATCCTCATGCTCACCGCCCGCTCGGACACGGCCGACGTGGTGGAGGGCCTCGAGGCGGGGGCGGACGACTACCTCACCAAGCCCTTCGAGCCCGATGAGCTCGTCGCCCGCATCAAGGCGAGGGTGCGGCGCAGCGAGGCGCCCAGCACCGAGCAGCTGAGCGTCGGCGACCTGTCCATCGACGTCGACGGGCACGAGGTCCGCCGAGACGGGGAGAAGATCCCGCTGACCCCGCTGGAGTTCGAGCTCCTCGTGCAGCTGGCCCGTCGGCCCTGGCAGGTCTTCACGCGCGAGACCCTGCTCAAGGAGGTCTGGGGGTACCGCCACAGCGCCGACACCCGCCTGGTCAACGTGCACGTCCAGCGCCTGCGCTCGAAGATCGAGATCGATCCCGAGCATCCGCGCATCGTCGTCACCGTGCGCGGCGTGGGCTACCGCGCGGGCGGCGCGTCCTGAGCGTCCTGGACGCCCGGAGCGCGCGCATCACCGCCATGGACGCTGCGGACCGGACCGGGTCGGGCGGGCGCGGCGGGGAGCGCGGGCCGACGGGGCGGCAGCGGCTGCGCCTCCTGCTGGGCCGCTACGCGCACCCGCGCCTGTGGTTCGATCCGCGGCGCTGGACCCTCGCGGTGCGCGTGGTGGCGCTGACGATCCTGCTCGCGGCGATCTCCGTGATGAGCGTCGGCACCTACCTCTCCTCCGTGATCTCCGACGGGCTCTACGAGCAGCGCCGCGTGCAGGTGCTCGAGGAGTCCACGACGATCCGCCAGGATCTGCTGGACGCCCTGAACGGCACCGCGGGCGCCACCTCGACCCAGTCGCAGGACGCCGCCGCGAGCTTCATCCAGGGTCTGCGCAGCACCGACAGCGGTGCCCGGCGCGATGCGGCCCTGGTGCCCGTGGACACCACGAGCGCGACCTCCACGATCGCCTCGGACAGGGCGATGCTCGACCTCGTGGACTCCGACATGCGCACCTCGGTCGCCGAGAGCTCGGACGCGCTGGTGTGGCGCAGCGTCGGGCGCACCGACGACTCGGGTGCGACCGAGCCGCAGCTGCTCGTGGGCACCCGCGTGGTGGTGCCCGGCAGCGGCACCTACGACCTGTTCCTGCTGTACTCCCTGGGCCAGGAGCAGCAGACGCTGCAGTTCGTGCAGCGGGCCCTGATGGGCGGCGGGGCCGTCATGCTCGCCCTGGTCATGGGCATCGCGATCGTCGTCGCGCGTCTGGTGACCGCGCCCCTGCAGCGCGCCGCGAGCGCCGCGGAGAAGATCGCCGCGGGCGACCTGGGCAGCCGCGTCGAGGCCACCGGCTCCGACGAGATCGCGAAGGTGGGGCGCTCCTTCAACGCGATGGCCAGCAACCTCGAGCAGAAGATCGAGGACCTCACCGAGCTCTCCCGCGTCCAGCAGCGCTTCGTCTCCGACGTCTCCCACGAGCTGCGGACCCCGCTGACGACGATCCGCATGGCGACCTCCGTGCTCGACGAGCACCGCGAGGACTTCACTCCCGAGGTCGCCCGCACCACAGAGCTGCTCTCCGCGCAGGTGCTGCGCTTCGACACCCTGCTCGCGGACCTCCTGGAGATCTCCCGCTTCGACGCCGGAGCCGCCGTGCTCGACGCCCGCCGCCACGACCTCGGGGATCTCGTCATGCGCGCCGCCGAGGACGCGCGTCCCCTCGCGGGCTCGCGCGGCTCCCTGCTCGACGTCCAGCTGACGTCCCTCTCGACCGAGGCGGTCGTGGACTCCCGGCGCATCGACCGCGTGCTGCGCAACCTGCTCACCAATGCCATCGAGCACGGGGCCGGGCGGCCCGTCGTCGTGCGCACGGGGGCCGACGACCAGGCGGTCGCCGTCATCGTCCAGGACTTCGGCGTCGGCCTCACCCCGGAGGACGCCGAGCAGGTCTTCGCCCGCTTCTGGCGCGCCGACCCCTCGCGCGCCCGCACCCTGGGCGGGACCGGTCTGGGCCTCGCGATCTCCCTCGAGGACGCCCATCTCCACGGAGGCTGGCTGCAGGCCTGGGGCCGCAGGGGCCAGGGCGCCGTGTTCCGCCTGACCCTCCCGCGCAGGCCCGGCACGCAGATCGCGCGCTCCCCGCTCGCCCTCGAGCGCTCGTTCACCGGGCTGGACCGCGGCCAGGCGAGCGTCGGCACGGTCACCGGGGAGATCCCCGTGCGGGCCGATGCGCTGCCGGCCCTCGGAGAGGACGCGGAGGCGGACGACGATGCATGAGATCGGACGCCGCGGAGTGCTGCGCGGCGCGGGACTGCTGGGGACGGCGCTCGCGCTCGGCGCGTGCGCGCGCATCCCCACCTCGGGCGACGTGCACCGCGAGAGCCTGAGCGGGGCCGCGGCCTCCGACGTCCCCTACGTGCAGCCGCAGCCGCCGGCCGACGGCGCGAGCCCCGAGCAGATCGTCTCGGGCTTCGTGCTCGCGGGCGTCGGGCCCGAGGACGACTTCGGCGTCGCCCGCCAGTACCTCACCTCCTCCGCGCGCGCGAGCTGGGATCCCGCGGCGGGGGTCACCCTGTACTCGGCGGGCACCGAGCTCGCGATCACCGTCGAGAACCGTTCGAGCGTGCACCTGAGCGTGCAGGCCGTGGGGCACGTCGACCGCGCCGGGGTGCGCACCCTCTACGGCGGCGCGAGCGCGCGCGAGGTCGGGCTCGGCGTCGTGCAGGAGGACGGGCAGTGGCGGATCAGCGATCCGCCCGCCGGCATCTTTCTCTCCGACTCGGCGTTCTCCCTGCTGTTCCGCGCCGTCCGCCTCTACTTCCTCGACCCCCGGCAGATCCATCTGGTGCCCGATCCGCGCTGGTTCTTCGCGCGCGACGTCACCGCCTCGGCCCTCAGCGCCCTCGAGTCCGGGCCCACCGCGCCCTTCACCAAGGCCGTGCGCACCGCGATCCCCGAGAGCGCGCACCTGGGCTCGGCGCCCGTGAGCGCGGGCGGCGACGGCGTGCTCCAGCTCGAGCTGCCCGGGACCATCACCTCGCTCGGCGCGGACGCGCGCGATCTCGCGACCGCCCAGATCCAGGCGACCCTGCGCTCCGTGCCGGCGCTCTCGGACGTGAAGCTGCTGCGCGAGGGGAAGAACCTCGAGCCTCCCGCCGGCGGGCCCTCGCGGGCGCTCCCCGGCCACCGGCCGATCGCCGCCGGCGCCCTGGGCGTCGTCTCCCTCGCGGACGTCGGCGCCGGGGCGAAGGCGGAGCAGATGATCCCCGCCCTGGCGAAGGAGACCGTGCACGCCCCGGCGATGTCCCAGGCCTCCCCTCTCGCGGCCGCCCTGCGCAAGGATCGCTCAGCGGTCGTCCTGTGCTCGAGCGACGGCAGCGTCCCTCGCCGCGAGGTGGCCGTCGGACCCGACCTGCTGCCCCCGCGGATCGATGATGCGGGCTTCGTGTGGGCGCCGACGCGCGCGGCCTCGGGCGCGCTCCTCGCCCTGTCCAGCCGCAGCACGCAGGACGATGCGAAGGTCGACGCGACCTGGCTGGACGGGCGCCGGCTGCTCTCCTTCGACCTCGCGGCCGACGCTACCCGCGCGCTCGTGCTCTCGAGCGACGACGGCACCCCGCGCCTGGACCTGAGCGCTGTGGTGCGGGACGAGCACGGCGTGCCGCGCGCCCTCACCGAGCCCGTGCAGCTGCCCACCTCCCTCACGTCCCTGCGCATGGCCACCTGGTACGACGAGTCCACCGTGCTGCTCCTGGGCGAGGACGCGGAGAGCGCGGCGCCGCGGGCCCAGATCATGGGTCTGCAGGAGGACGGCGATCGCCTGCCCGCGCCGCCGACCACGGTCGACTGGGTCGCGGGGACCGGCGTCACCGTCGCCGTCTGGGCGACCACGAGCGACGGCCGGCTGCTGCGCGTCGAGGGATCCTCCTGGGGCGATGTCGACATGGAGGCCCGCGACCCGTCCTTCTACTGACGCCCGTCCGCTCCGGGGCCCTCCGCGGGTCCTCCCCAGGGGACTGTCGTCCACAGTCGGCGCTCCCGTCCCGCGGGACGGGAGCCGACGTGCTGTGCTGAGCCGATGAGGGATCCCACGCGCACCGCGGCGCCCGGCCGCAGGGCTGCGGAGCTGCTCGTCGCGATCGTGCGCGAGACCTGCGGCCTGCTCGTGCCGCTCGAGTGCCCCTGCGGCAGCGAGGGGCGACTGCTGTGCGAGGACTGCGCCGGGCTGCTCGCCTCCGAGGCCCTCCGGGTGGAGGCGGTCTGCGATGCGCTGCAGCTGGTGCAGGACGTGCGGGTCCGCGCGGGGGAGGACGGCGCCCTCGCGGGCGTGGACCATCGTCCGCTGCTGCCGGTGATGGCGCTCGGCGAGTACGCGGGACCGCTGCAGGACCTGGTGCTGGCGTGGAAGAACGGCGGCAGGGCCCACCTGGTCCCCGTCCTCGCGCGGGGCCTCGCCCCGGCGGCCCGGGCGCTCGCGGCGGCGGGGGAGGAGCCCGACCCCGAGCGCGGCCCCGTGCTCGTGCCCGTGCCCAGCAGGCTCGGCTCCCGCGTGCGGCGCGGGGAGGACCACACCGCCCAGCTGGCCGCGGCGATCTCGCGCCGCACGGGCCTGCCCTGGGAGGTCCTGCGCGGCACGCTCGGCGAGGGGCAGGAGGGGCGCACGGCGCGTCAGCGGCGCCGTCGCCACCTCGCCGTGCGCAGCGGGACGCTGCCGCACACGCGGCGCGAGGGCGCACCGGTGATCCTCGTGGACGACGTGGTGACCACGGGCGCGACCCTGCGGGCGAGCACCGAGGCGATCGGGCGCCTGGGCATCGAGGTCGTGGGGGCGGTCGTGGTCGCCTCGGCGCGACTGCCCGCCACTCGGACGTTCCCCTGACGTCACCCAGGATTCCGTGCCATGCTGTACGTCACACTCGCAGCCGACGAGTGGATCCCTCGCACGAGGAGGTGGCAGTCGGACCAGCCAATGCGGCCGGGCTGATCATCGGCCGCGTTCGTTCGAATGAGGAGGACCTCATGGAGATCAACGTCGTCGGACGCCACATGGACGTCCCTGAGCGCTTCCACCGTCATCTGTCGGAGAAGCTCGAGAAGGTCACCCAGCTCGCACCCGCGGTCATGCGGGTGGACGTGGAGCTCTCCGAGGAGAGCAACCCCCGCCAGGCCGATCAGGCAGCCCGCGTGGAGATCACCGTGCATGACGACGGCGCCGTGATCCGCTCGGAAGCCCGGGCCGATGACCTCTACGGCGCGCTCGACATCGCCTACGGCAAGCTGTTCGAGCGCCTGCGGCGCGCCCGCGACCGCCGCAAGGACCACCGCCGCGGACGCTCCCGCGGCCGCGGGGCCGAGAGCGTGCGGACCATGGGGCACACCGGGGAGATCCCGCTGCTCCCCGAAGACTCGGTGGCTGCGGCGTCGGCCGACGAGGCTCCCGCGGCTGCGGACGAGGACGAGACGAGCGACGCCGCCGACGAGAGCCCCGTCGTGATCCGCGAGAAGAAGCACAAGGCCGCCCCCATGAGCATCGACGATGCCCTGAACCGCATGGAGCTCGTGGGCCACGACTTCTACCTCTTCATCGACGATGCGACCGGCAACCCCAAGGTGGTCTACCGCCGCAAGGGATGGAGCTACGGCGTCATCGAGCTCGAGCGCGTGGAGGAGATCGCCCTCGACATCGACCCCGAGGACGAGCTCGCCGCCCGCAGCGCCTGAGAGCGCGGCGCCCTGCGCACCCCCGCAGTGCGCCATCGACCATCGACCATCGACCCCCGCATGCTCCGCCCGTCGCGCTCCCCGCGGCGGGCGGAGCCGCGTGCGGGGCCGCTCCGTCCCACCCTGCTCCTAGGATCGGATGCATGGCCGAGCGACTGAGCTGGAGATCCGCCCGCCGCATCGCGCTGCGCGCGCAGGGCATCGGCGGGCGCCGCGCCGACGACCTCCCCGCGCGCGCCGCGAGCCGGCGCAGCCTCGAGAGGACCCTCGAGCGCACCCACCTGCTGCAGATCGACTCCGTGAGCGTGTTCGCCCGGGCCCATCACATGCCCGTGTTCACGCGCCGCGGCTGCTGGGACGTGGACGTCCTGGACCGCGCGAGCCGGCCCGGCCGCGGGCGCCTGGTCCAGGAGGCCCTCGCGCACGAGGCCGCCTTCACGACCGCCGAGGTCCACTCCCTGCTGGGCTTCCGGCGCGAGCGCGCCGCGCGCAGGGACTGGGGCGCCGTGCGCCGCGCCGCCGGCTCGGACGCCGGGGCGATGCGCCGCGTGCTCGACGTCATCGCCGAGCACGGGCCGATCAGCGCCGCCGCCGTCGCCCGCCGCGTGGGCGACGAGGAGAAGCCCGCCGAGGGCTGGGGATGGCGCCGCTCGGACACGCAGTGGCTCGTCGAGTACCTCTTCCGCGCCGGCCACGTGGACTGCGTCGGCCGCAGCCCCCAGTTCGAGCGGCTCTATGCGGTCGAGGCCGGTGCGCCGCTGCCGGATCACGCCGCCGACCCCGCCGCCCTCCCGGAGGGCGGGGACGACGCGGGGAGCGGACCGGATCCGTCCGCCGCACAGGGGGAGCTCGCCCGCCGCGCCGCGAAGGCGCTCGGGATCGCCACCCCGGCGGACATCGCCGACTACTTCCGGCTGCGCGCCGCCGAGGTCGCCCCGCACATCCGGGACATGCTCGCCAGCGGGATGCTGCGCGAGGTCACCGTGCGCCGCGGCTCCCGGGAGCTTCCCCTCCTGCTGCACCACGAGGCGCCGCGACCCGCCCCGGTCGCTGCGGCCGCCCTCGTGAGCCCCTTCGATCCCGTCGCCTTCCATCGCCCCCGTCTGCGCGACCTCTTCGACGTCGAGTACCGGATCGGCATCTACACGCCGCGAGCCCAGCGCACCCACGGCTACTACGCCCTGCCCTTCCTGCTGGGCGATCGGATCGTCGCGCGGGTCGACCTGCGCAGCGACCGCCGGCGCGGCGTCCTCGAGGTCTGCGAGGCGCACCTCGAACCGCTGCCCGCCATGCGTGCGCGGGAGAGGGTGCCGGGCGTCGAGGAGATCGCTCCCGCGCTCGCCGACGAGCTCGGTCGCGCCGCGCGCTGGCAGGGACTGACGAGCATCGAGGTGCTCTGCGTCGGCGACCTCGCCCCCGCGCTCGCGGAGATGCTGTCGTAGGCGTCCCCGGATCGCCGCCCCGCCGTGTGCCCTGTGGCACGGCGCTCGCAGGAGAGGGCACGTAGGATGGGGCGGCGCCGCGCCCTCCGGGGCCGTCGACGCCCGCGCACTGCCGACCCGCCACGGCGGGCCGGAACACCATCCGCCCTCCCGGGCGGACGAGACGAACCGGACCGGTCACGGTCCACCCCGAGGAGCACGAGTGGTCAACCTCTTCGACACGATCCTGCGCGCCGGCGAAGGCCGTGAGCTGCGCAGGCTCACCACCATCTCCCGTCGCGTCGACGACGCGGCCGCGATCTACGAGGACTACAGCGACGAGGAGCTGCGTGAGGAGTCCGTGCGCTTCCGCGAGCGCCTCGAGGACGGCGAGACCCTCGACGACATCCAGGTCGAGGCCTTCGCCGCCGTGCGCGAGGCCGCGAGCCGCACCCTGGGCCAGCGGCCCTACGAGGTGCAGGTGATGGGCGGCGCGGCGCTGCACCGCGGTCGCATCGCCGAGATGAAGACCGGTGAGGGCAAGACCCTGGTCGCCACGCTCCCCGCCTACCTCAACGCCCTCGCGGGCAAGGGCGTGCACGTGATCACGGTCAACGACTACCTCGCCTCCTACCAGAGCGAGATCATGGGGCGCGTGTTCCGCGCGCTGGGGCTGAGCACGGGCTGCATCATCTCCGGGCAGAAGCCCGAGGAGCGCCGCGAGCAGTACGCCGCGGACGTCACCTACGGCACGAACAACGAGTTCGGCTTCGACTACCTGCGCGACAACATGGCCCTGAGCGCCGACGAGCGCGTCCAGCGCGGCCACTTCTTCGCGATCGTCGACGAGGTCGACTCGATCCTCATCGACGAGGCCAGGACGCCGCTGATCATCTCGGGCCCCGCCTCGGGCGATGCCAACAAGTGGTACGCCGAGTTCGCGAAGGTCGTCCAGCTGCTGCGTCGCGACCGCGACTACGAGGTCGACGAGAAGAAGCGCACCGTGGGCGTGCTCGAGACCGGCATCGACAAGGTCGAGGACCACCTGGGGATCGACAACCTCTACGAGTCGCTGAACACCCCCCTGATCGGCTTCCTGAACAACGCCATCAAGGCCAAGGAGCTGTTCAAGAAGGACAAGGACTACGTGGTCCTCAACGGCGAGGTGCTCATCGTCGACGAGCACACCGGCCGCATCCTCGCTGGGCGCCGCTACAACGAGGGCATGCACCAGGCCATCGAGGCCAAGGAGGGCGTGGCGATCAAGGCCGAGAACCAGACGCTCGCCACGATCACCCTGCAGAACTACTTCAAGCTCTACGAGAAGCTGTCGGGCATGACCGGCACGGCCGAGACCGAGGCCGCCGAGTTCATGAACACCTACAAGCTCGGTGTGGTGCCGATCCCCACCCACAAGGACATGATCCGCCAGGACCAGGTCGACAAGGTCTTCCGCACGGAGAAGGCGAAGTTCGACGCCGTCGTCGAGGACATCGTCTCCCGCCACCACCAGGGCCAGCCCGTGCTCGTGGGCACCACGAGCGTCGAGAAGTCCGAGTACCTCGCGAAGCTGCTGAACGCCCAGGGCGTCGAGCACGAGGTCCTCAACGCGAAGAACCACGCGCAGGAGGCCGCGATCGTCGCCATGGCCGGCGCGAAGGGCGCCGTCACGGTCGCCACCAACATGGCCGGCCGCGGCACCGACATCATGCTCGGCGGCAACGTGGAGTTCATGGCCCACCGCGCGCTCAAGGAGCGCGGCCTGGACCCGGAGGAGGACTCCGAGGCCTACGAGGCGGCGTGGGACGACGCGATCGCGGAGGCCGAGTCCCAGGTCTCCGCTCAGCACGACGAGGTCGTCGAGGCCGGCGGACTCTACGTGCTGGGCACCGAGCGCCACGAGTCGCGGCGCATCGACAACCAGCTGCGCGGCCGCTCCGGCCGACAGGGCGATCCGGGCGAGTCCCGCTTCTACCTCTCGCTGCAGGACGACCTCATGCGGCTGTTCAACGCGGGCGCGGCCGAGACGCTGCTGGCCCGCGGCGGAGTCGACGAGTCGGTCCCGCTGACCGGCCGCATGGTCTCGTCCGCGATCCAGCGCGCCCAGCAGTCCATCGAGTCGCGCAACGCGGAGATCCGCAAGAACGTCCTGAAGTACGACGACGTCCTCACCAAGCAGCGCAAGAAGATCTACGAGGAGCGCACCCGCATCCTCGAGGGCGAGGACCTCGAGGAGCACGTCGGTCGCTACATCGACGAGGTCATCGGCGGTGCGGTCGACGCGGCCACGCGCGGCGTAACTCCCGAGGACGTCGACCTCGATGAGCTCTGGGGCACCCTGCGTCCCACCTATCCGGTCTCGATCTCCGCGGAGGAGCTCGTCGAGGAGCACGGCGGCAAGGAGAACCTCGACGCCGCGACCCTGCGCGAGGAGATCCTCTCCGACGCGCACCTGGCCTACCAGAACCGTCGGGCCGAGCTCGGCGAGGACGCGATGGACCAGCTGCAGCGCCGCGTGCTGATGTCGGTCATGGACCGCCGCTGGCGCGAGCACCTCTACGAGATGGACTACCTCAAGGAGGGCATCGGCCTGCGCGCCATGGCCCAGCGCGACCCGCTCATCGAGTACGAGCGCGAGGGCCACCTGATGTTCAGCGACATGATCGCGGGCATCAAGGAGGACGCCGTCGGCTACATCTTCAACCTCGAGGTGCAGGTCCAGCCCGCGCCGGTCGTGCCGCAGTCCGTCTCCGACCTGGTGACCAAGGCCGCCGGTGCGGTCGGCGCTCTCGCCGGGACCCCTGCGGGGGACGCCTCCGAGGCCGCCGCCGGCGGCTCGCCCGAGGACGCCTCGGACGAGGAGGGGACGGCCGACGAGGACCTGGCGGACGATGGAGCCGGGTCCGACGCGGCGGATGCGACCCCTGCCGTGACGCTGCGCGCGAAGGGCCTGGACGAGGGGCCGAGCGCACGCGAGCTGCGCTACTCCTCGGCCGAGGGCTCCGGCGCCCAGGACGTCTCCTCGCTCTCGCGGGCCGAGCGCCGACGTCGCGAGCGCCAGCAGCGCAAGCAGGACTCCAAGGGCGCGCAGGGCTCGTCGAACGCGCGCGGCTCCGACTCGCCGACGGCGTCCGGCGGGAACACGAGCGGTCCCTCGCGCGGACGGCGCGCCAAGCGCTCCTGACCCCTCCGGGGGAGGGTCAGCCGACCTCCAGGACAGTGACCCTCCACCCGGTGTGGCGCAGTTCCCAGCGCATGGCGAGGAACCGCGCGCGGTCGGCGTCGCGCACCACGGTGCTCGCCTCGACGACGCCGGACGTGACCACGCACGTGCGGGTCCCGGAGATCGCCAGGCGCACGCGCGGAGTGCGCCCGGTGAGGCCGCGGATCCTGCGGGTGAGCGCCGCGCGCCGCGCCAGGTACGCCGAGACCTCCGGGGTCACCAGCCGGGACAGTGTGCTCACCGGCCGGCTGTCGCGCACGATCTCGACGGCGCAGCGGGCCACGCTCTCCACCAGCCGGAGGCCGTCCTCGGGGTCGCGCGGATCCACGCCCGCGACGAGCTGCTGATCTGTGGGCACGAGGCCGTCCGTCGCGGTCATGAGTTCTCCTGGGAGGTGGGGAGGGCATCGGGGACGGTGAGCACCTGTCCGGGCTCGATGTGGTCGGGGTCGGGGCCGATGACGTCGGCGTTCGCGGCGAAGAGCTCGGGCCAGGCCGCTGAGACCGCCCCCGGGTCGTCGGTGCCGACGCCCATGAGGTCATCGCTGATCGACCAGAGAGAATCGCCGTCCTTCACGACCACCGTGAGGGTGTCCGGCCGCTCGCTGCCATCCGCGCTGCCGTCATCGGCGCTGCTGTCTTCGGCATCCGCCTCGGAGGCCTCGGATCCGGCGTGGGGGTCGGGGTCGTCCGCGGGAGCCTCCTGATCGCCCCATCCGAGGCCGGGGAGGTCCTGGTCGCCGTCGTCGGGCCGGCCCGTGGGTTCCTCGGGCGGCGGCGCGTCGGGCTCGACGGGCAGGTGCGCGGAGGGTGAGGCATCCGTGTGCTCGGGCGGGTGGTCCTGCGATCCGGGCAGGCGCATCAGCGGAGCCGCGGCGGGCGCCGAGGCGGGGGAGGCCGTCTGCCCCGCCGCGCTCGTGACGGCCGGCGTGCCCTGGGCCTGCGCGGGCCCCGCGAGGAGTCCGGCGGCCGCCGTGGTCACGGCGAGAGTCGCCAGTGCGCGGGAGGCGAGGCGCGGCGCGAGCACGCGCAGCGCTCGGAGCAGCGCCCTCGAGCCCGCGGCGTCGGCCCCGCGCAGCATCACCACGGCGGCGAGGGCGTGGACGAGAGCGAGATATGCGCACAGCAGGACGCCGAGCGCCGCGACCGCGAGCAGCACGAGAGCCGTGAGGGCGTCGGTGCCGTAGCTCGAGCGCGCCTCGACCTCGAGCGCCGCCGTCACCCGCAGCAGGATCGCGCCGGCCGCGAGCGAGGCCGTGGCGATCAGCGGCGCGGCCAGCGCGGCGCGCCGGCCGGTCGCCCTGGTCCTCGTGCCCGTGCTCGGTCTGTCCGTCGTGCTCATCTCGTCCCCTCGCGGTGCGCACCGGCACGTCGCCGATGCCGTGACTCCGGCATCAGTAATGCCGTTTGATGCAGTTTGCTGTCGAATGAAGCGATGTGCGGGAATCTATCGCGATGTGATGTGAAGCGCAAACGCGCTCGTGGCAGCGCCTAGAGTGGGCGGATGAGCCTGGAGAGGATGTTCGAGGACCTCGAATCGCGCATGGACCACCTCGAGAGCGAGGAGCGGCGCGCGGTCACCGAGGAGCTCACGCGCGCCGAGCGCGCGCAGGTGCTCGTCCTCGATCGTCTGCGCGGTGCCGTGGGACACGACATCAGGGCGCATCTGCGCGACGGCGCGGTCGTCGGCGGAGAGGTCGTCGAGGTCGGGGCCGACTGGGTGCGGCTGCGATCCGGGGCCGACGCACGCTCCGCGTGGCTGGTGCTCGGCGCGATCGTGCTGCTCGAGGGCCTGCCGGAGCGCGTGCGCGAACCCGGCCGCACGCGACTGCGCCCGCCGGGGCTCGGCACGGCGCTGCGGACGCTCGCACGGGATCGCGCGCTCGTGCACGTGCGCACGGCGGCGGGGGAGATGCGGGGCAGGATCGCGGGCGTCGGTCAGGACGCCCTGGACCTCCGTCTGCTGCCCTCGGGCGAGCAGCGCCCGGCCTCCGGGACGCGAGCGGTGACGATCCTGCTCTCGGGGATCCTCTCGATCACCGCGCAGCGGCCGGATTGATCAGGTCAGCGGTCGCCGCGGTGCGGGGCCGACGAGGACTGCGGCGCCTCCGTGCGCTCCTGCTCGAGGAAGGTCTCCGTGGCGGCGTAGGAGCGCTCGATGTACGCCTCGAGCTCCGAGAGCTCGACGCGCCACTGCCCGCGACCGCCCACCTTGATCGCGCGCAGCTCGCCGGAGCGCACCAGGGCATAGGCCTGGGACGCGGAGATCGAGAGCTGCTCGGCGACGTCGGAGAGCGGGATGAAACGCGTGGTCATGGGTCTCCTCGGAAGGGGAAGGGCCTCATTGTCGCACCCGTGCTCCCTCGAATCCTGAGCATTGTGGACGAGCGGTCGTGGACGCCGGACAGTGCTCCGCGCGCCGCCGCGTCGTCCACAGGATCGATCGGTCGGCCGCGCGCGGACGAGCAGTGCCGTAGCCTCTCGCTCGAGGGTCGGATCCCCCGAGTCCGCCGGCCCCGCCCGCTCCCCGGAGGTAGCTCACGTGCCCCCTGCCCCTTCTCTCATGCGCCTGCGCCGACCCCGCTGGAAGGATCCGCGCCTGATCGTCGGCATCCTGCTGGTAGTCCTCAGCGTGCTGCTGGGCGCCCTGCTCGCCTCGCGCGCCTCGGCGACTACGACGGTGCTCGTCGCCCGCGACGAGGTGGTGGTCGGCGATGAGATCGGATCCGACGCCTTCACCACGGCCGAGGTCCGGCTGGGCGACCAGTCCGGGCGCTACGCCTCCTCGCCCGGGGACATCCCGGAGGGCTCCACGGCGCTGCAGTCCGTGCACTCCGGAGAGCTGCTGCCCGTCTCCGCGATCGGCCAGGGAGGCGGGGGCGACCTGCGCCCCGTCGTCATCTCCGTCGACAGCGCGGTCGCGGACTCCGTGAGCCCGGGCCGTCCCGTCGAGCTCTGGCGCACGGCGGCCGACGAGCAGGACAGCGACGCCCTCGCGGAGAAGCTCGTGGACGGCGCCACCGTGCGCCGCGTGTTCGAGGGCAGCACCCTGGGCATGCGGTCCATGAGCGTCGAGGTCCTCGTCCCGGCCGACGACCTCCCCGAGGTGCTCGAGGCCCTGGGATCGGGGGACAGGATGGACATCATCGGCGTGCCTGGTGACGAGGGGGTCGGGTCATGATCGACATCGTGCTCTGCGCCTCCGGGCGCGACGAGGTGCGGATCGTCCACGACGTGGCCCGGGGGTCCTCCGGAAGGGCGCGGATCGTGCGGCGCTGCGCCGATCTCGCAGAGACCGCGGCCGTGGTGGCCGCCGGCATCGGCGACGTCGTGGTCATCGACCTCGCGGTGCGGGGCCTGGACCGTGAGGCCGCCGCCGAGATGCTGCGGGGCGGAGCGGGCGTCGTCGGGCTGCGCAGCGAGGAGGGCGCGGCGGCGCGCACCACGCTCGGCCTGCGGATCGTCGTGGACGCGTCGGCCGACGTCGAGGAGCTGCTCGAGGCCTGCGAAAGGGCCCTGCGGCCCGAGTCGGAGCAGGAGTCCGGCGGCGATGCGTGGGTGCAGGACACCGCCGACGGTCTCGAGGATCTCCCGCCGCAGCGGGCGCCGCTGATCGTGACGTGGGGCCCGGGAGGCGCGCCGGGCCGCTCGACCGTCGCCGTGAACCTCGCGGCCGAGCTCGCCGACGCCGGCGAGCAGACCGTGCTCGTGGACGCCGACACCCACGGACCCTCCCTCAGCCAGATGCTCGGCGTCCTCGACGAGTCCCCGGGGCTCGTGGCCGCCTGTCGCGCCGCCGCCCGCGGGACGCTCGACGACGAGACCCTCGATGCGCTCGTCCCCGCGGTGCGCGGGCGCCTCCACCTGCTCAGCGGCATTGGCGTTCCCGCCCGCTGGGCGGAAGTCCACCGCAGCTCCCTCGAGGACGTCTGGGAGGCCCTCGCGGACCGCGGCGGCGCCGTGGTCGTGGACGTCGGCGCCCCTCTCGAGGAGGACGAGGACCTCAGCTACGACACCGCGGCCCCGCAGCGCTGCGCGGCGTCCCTGAGCGCCGTGCGCCGGGCCGACGTGCTGCTCGCCGTGGTCTCCTCCGACCCGGTCTCGATCACGCGACTGGTCCGGGAGCGCGAGCGGCTCGACGAGATCGGCGTCGGGCCGCTGCACGTGGTCATCAACCGTGCGGGGCCGCCCGCTCGAGGGGAGAGGGTCGAGGAGCTGCTGCGCTCGCGCATGGACGTCGCCTCCGTGACGATCCTCCCGGAGGAGGCCACCACCTGCCGCCGCGCCGCCTGGGACGGTGCGGTGCTCGCGGAGGCGGCGCCGCGAAGCCCTCTGCGCAGGGCACTGCGGGACCTCGCCGCCCGGGTGCGCGCGGAGCATGTCGGCGTGGAGGATGCGGGGAGCACGGCCGGTGCGGACGACCCGGGCGCGGAGGGCGCCGGCGCGGGCGGGGCGGACCCTGAGCGCGCGGGCGTCGGCGTGGCAGGATGAGCGCCATGAGGATCTTCGCGCCCGTCGGACCCGCCGATCACGACGCCCTGCGCTCCGGCGCCGCGCGGATCGTCCTGGAGACGGGGCGTCCCGTCTGGGGCGTCTCCGACGCCGCCCGCGCCGAGCGCGCGGAGGAGGACGTCGAGGAGCTCGAGTACGACGCGCTGCAGGACGCCGTGTTCAGCGCGCTGGCACAGATCGACCCGCGGATGCGGGCGCTGGTCCTCGCCGGCGACGTGCCGGACGGCTCCCTGGTCGACGCGAGCGAGGACGGCGGAGCGTTCGGGCTGCGCCTCGCCCGCGAGGACACTCTCGTGGTCGCGAGCGCCCACGCCACCGAGCTCGACGCCGCGGCCGCGGAGGTCGACGACACCGACCCCGCGCTGCTCTGGTTCGACGCGAGCGAGCTGCCTGCCGCGATCGACTACGCGGAGGCGCCGCTGCGGTAGTCCTCGGCCGAGCGCTCCTCGGCCCGCAGCACCTTCGTCACGTACGGCAGCGCGGCCTTCTCGAGCCGGCCGCCCAGCAGCGGGACCTTCGCCGTGAACTCCCCGTCGATGCTCACCGCGGAGTTCTCCCCGGCGGGCCGCAGTTCCAGATGCCCACGCATCGAGGCGGGCGCTCCCTGCACGGTCAGCTCGATGGTGCCCTGGCGCGCACCGCCCTCGGCAGGGGCCTGCCAGGACTGCACCTCGAGGATCTTCACGCTCCTGCCCACGAGCGAGCGGGCGATGTCCGGGATGCCCTCGGTGGCCAGCTCGAGATGCGTGGTGACGGTGAAGGCGCCGGCGGGATCCCCCTCCACCTCCGACGTCGCGGACTCCGCGTGCAGGGTGCGGCCGCGGATCCGGGTGTAGGCGGGATCGGCGTACATGGCCGCGGCCGCCTCGGGCGGCATCGACAGGTTCAGGTTCTCGCTCAGGCGCATGCTCCCACTATGTCAGGTGGGCCGGTCCGTCGACCGCCCCGTCCCTGCCTCGTCTCTGCCCTGTCCCTGCCTGGCCCCCATCGGCCCGGCCTGCGTGGGAGTCCGGGGCCGGTCGCCCGTGCCGAGCACCCCTGCACAGGACATATCCTGGCCGTATGCCGAGCCTCGCCAAGTACCTCTCCGACGTGCCGGACATGGATGAGAAGACCTCCGAATGGCTGCAGCTCCTGGTGGGGGACTGGGCCCTGCTGTCGGACCTGCTGCGGGCGGACCTCGTGCTGTGGGTCCGCATCCCCGCCGGCGCGCTCGCGGTCGCGCACTGCCGGCCGTCGACCGGCGCCACCGTCTACTACGAGGATCCCGTGGGGATCGAGGCGGACCCCGAGGAGAAGCCTCTGGTGCGCGCGGTCCTCGACGGCGAGGAGCCGTACTTCGAGCCCGCCGTGGTGATGAGGGAGGGCCAGGAGGCGCTGCGCCAGCTCGCCCCCGTCCGCCACGAGGGACAGACCATCGGCGTGCTCACCATCGAGGCCCCTGTGCCCGCCGGCGAGCCCAGCCGCAACGAGACCCGCCAGCACGAGCTGGGCGAGCGCCTGCTGCGCATGATGGGGGAGGGCGCCTACCCCATCGCCGGCGCTCCGATCCCCCCGCGCCGCGGTGCGCCGCGCGTGGGCGACGGCATCGTCGAGCTCGACGCGCAGGGCGTGATGATCTGGGGGTCGCCGAACGCGCTGTCGGCCTTCCACCGCTTCGGCGTCGCCGGCGACATGACCGGCAGCACGCTCGCCGAGCTCACCACGGAGCTGCTGCAGACGCGCGCCCCCGTCGACGAGTCCCTGCCGCTCGTGCTCATGGGGCGCGCGGCCTGGCGCTCGGACATGCAGGCCCGCGGCGGGACCCTCTCGCTGCGAGCGATCCCGCTGACCGCCGCGGGCAAGCGCGACGGCGCGATCATCCTGGTGCGCGACGTCAGCGAGCTGCGCCGCCGCGAGCGCGAGCTGATCACCAAGGAGGCGACCATCCGGGAGGTGCACCACCGGGTGAAGAACAACCTCCAGACCGTGGCCGCCCTGCTGCGCCTGCAGTCGCGGCGGATGAAGAGCGACGAGGCCCGCGACGCGCTCGCCGAGGCGCAGCGCCGGGTCGCCACCATCGCGCTGGTCCACGAGTCGATGCTGCAGGGCAGCGAGGAGGCCGTCTTCTTCGACGAGGTCATCGAGCGCTGCCTGCGCCTCGCCGTCGACGCCGCGAGCGCGACCGTGCACCGCGAGGGGGCCGACGTCACGGACCCGCACCAGGTCGAGGTGCGCACCCAGCGCGTCGGCAAGGTCGGCTCCGTGCGACCGGAGGAGGCGACCCCGCTCGCGCTCGTGGTCACCGAGCTCGCGACCAACGCCGTGGAGCACGGGCTCTCGGAGACCGGCGGCACGCTCACCATCCGCGCGGAGCGCACCGGCAGCCACCTGGTGATCCACATCGAGGACGACGGCGCGGGCATGAAGTCCGCCCAGCCCACCGGGCTCGGCACGAACATCGCCCAGACCCTCGTGCAGGGAGAGCTCGGCGGGACGCTGGACTGGGAGAACCGCCCCGAGGGCGGCACCCGGGCGACGATCGACGTCTACCTCGACCCCGTCAGCGTGGACGCCGCGAACGCCTGAGGCGGTGTCCGTCGGCCGACCGCGTCCGACGGTCCCCGCGGCGTCCTGACATGCGACGACGGGCGCCCCCCGGAGGGATCGCCCGTCGTGGAAGCTGCGGTGGCCGGGTCAGCCGGCGCGGCGAGCGCGCGCGTTGCGGCGCTTGAGGGATCGGCGCTCGTCCTCGGAGAGGCCTCCCCACACGCCCGAGTCCTGGCCGGACTCGAGGGCGAACTTCAGGCAGGAGGTCATCACGTCGCAGCGCTGGCACACCGCCTTGGCCTCCTGGATCTGGGTGATCGCGGGACCCGTGTTCCCGATCGGGAAGAACAGCTCGGGGTCCTGGGTCAGGCATTCCGCGCGGTGGCGCCAATCCATCTGCTACTCACTTTCCGGTCACCCCGCAGCGGCTCGGGAGCCACGGCGCGGCAGGTGGTCGCCTTCGGCAAGGCGATACGGATCTACGGGCGGACCGATGCCGAGGCGGCCGATCCTGGGTTCCCTCCATTGTCGGAGGCCTCGCGGTGGGGGACAAGAGCGCACGGGCACGACCTGGGTGGCACTTCCCACAGCGCCGTGAGCGCCCGAGGACTGCTACGGGACGCTCCCGCTGCGGGGCGCGTCGATAGAGTGCAGCACATGGCTTCCTCCGGATCTCCGTCCCCCTCGCCCCGTGGGGGCGCTCCGCGCCCCGCCACGACGGAGGACCGACCCGGCGTGCGGCGCCTGGGGACCGTGCTGCTGGGCGCCGAGGCGCTCTGCCTGCTCCTCCTCGGCGGCTTCATGATCACACGGGTCGGCTCGCAGGACGTCGGCGCCTCCCTCGCGATCGGCCTGGCCGTGTTCATCCTGCTGTTCGCGATCGCGGTCGGCCTCGCAGCGCTCTCCCTCTCGCGCCGCGGCCGCTTCGGGCTCGGCTTCGGGGTCACCTGGCAGCTGTTCCAGGCGCTCGTCGCCGCGAGCATGCTGCGCGCCGCCATCGTGGTCGTGGGCGGGATCGGCATGCTGCTGGCGATCGCGACCTTCGTGGTGCTGCTGGCCCTCGTGCGCGCGACCCCGCTGCCCTTCGACGACGAGGAGGCGAAGGGCGGACGCGGCCCCCGCGGCTGACGCCGCGAGGGCCGGAGGTCACCGGGGCGCTCCCGACTACTCGTCGGCCGAGGCGAGAGCCTGCGCGGGAGCCGTGCGCGCCGCACGGCGGCCCGGCAGCACCGAGGCCAGCAGGCCCGCCGCGAGCGCGAGCCCGAGGACCAGTGCGATCTGCCCCCACGGGATCGTGACCTGGAGCGGGAACTGCCCGCCCAGGATCGTCGCGATCCCGAGGACCCCGTAGACCGAGCCGAGCACGATCCCGACCGCCGCTCCCACGAGGGCGAGCAGCAGGCCCTCCCAGGCGAGCATCGCGCGCATCTGGCCCCGCGTCGTGCCCAGGGCTCGCAGGAGCGCGTTCTCCCCGGTCCGCTCGATCACCCCGAGGCTCAGCGTGTTCGCGACGCCGACGAGGGCGACGAGCACGGCGACCGCGAGCAGCGCGAGGGTGATGCCCAGCAGCACCGTGAGGATCTGCCCGTACATCTCGCGCTCGACGCCGGCGGCGTCGACCTGGGCGTCCGGGGCGCCGTGCTCGGCGAGGACGTCCTGGACGCCGGAGACGATGCCCATGGCGTCCTGGCCCTCGCGCGCCGCGGAGCCCTTCTCGGCGAACGCGACGAACAGGGCGGGCTGCGCGTCCTTCCCGACGAGCGCCGTGAGGGTGCTCGGGGAGACAATCGACATCTGCAGGTTGGAGTCCACCTTCACGCGCAGCTCGTGCGAGGCGCCGTCGGCCCCGTCGATCTGGAGCACCTGGCCGTCGTGGACTCCGAAGGTCTCCGCGCGCTCCTCGCCCAGCACCACGGTGCCGTCCTCGAGGGAGTCGGCGAGATCGGGCCGATGGGAGTCCTCGCGGATCTGCGCGGGCGTCGCCGCGTACAGGGTCATCGGCTCGTCGGCCCCGACCTCCACGTCCCCGTGCTCGGTCTCGGAGGCGTGGGCCACGCCGGGCACCTCCGACACCGCGCTGAGGGCGTCGTCGGGGAGCTTCTCGGCGGTGACGACGGAGTCGATGGGCTTGCGGCTGTCGAGCTCCGTGGTGAGCGTGGACTCGGTGGTGCGCGCGCCGACGGCCATCATCGTCATCAGCGTGGTGCCGATGAGCAGAGCCGCGACCGTCGCCGCACTGCGCCGCGGGTTGCGCGAGGTGTTCGCGCCCGCGATCCGCGCCGGCAGTCCGCCGATCCTCGCGACGAGCGCGCCCACGAAGCGGGTGAGCGGGCGCGTGAGCACCACGAGGCCCGCGAGCAGTCCGGCGAAGCTCACGACCCCGCCGAGGAGCCCGATCGCGACGCCGAGGCCCACGCTGCCCGTGAAGGACACCGCGACGGCCCCGACCAGTGCCAGCAGCCCCAGGGCGACCGCCGTGAGGCTCAGGATGCCGCGCGCCCCGAGACGCCGGTCCAGGGCCGGGGGAGCAGGGCGCAGCGCCTGCAGCGGCGCGACGCGCACGGCGGCCCGCACCGGGCCGAACCCCGCGAGGACCGTGAGGGCCACACCGACGACGACGGGCACGAGCAGGGACAGCGGCGTGACCGGGACGACCAGCAGGCCGTCGAGCAGTCCGACCCCGGCGGCGGCCGCCAGCAGCGCCTGGGCGAGCAGGTGCGCACCGAGAGTGCCGATCACCGCGCCCAGGAGCCCCACCAGGACGCTCTCGCGCAGCACCGTGCGGGCGACCTGACGGCGGGTCGCGCCGAGGGTGCGCAGGAGCGCGAGGGCGCGGGTGCGCTGGGCGAGGGTCACGGCGAAGGTGTTCGCCACCACGACCGCGCTCGTGACCAGGGCGATCACGACGAACACGACGAACACCATCGCGAGGGCGCCGAATCCCTGCATGACCTGGGAGACGCCGTCGTCGATCGCCTGCTGCGCGGTGAGCGCGGTGAGGGAGTCCTCCTGCAGCGCGGAGACCACCTGATCGGGATCGGCGCCCGGCTCCAGCGCCGCGAGCCACGTGCTGGTCGCTCCCGGAGCAGCGAGCACGTCCTGGTTGTGGGAGTTCACGTGGACGACGGGGGTGCCGCCGAGCGCCGTGGCGGTGCCGCTCGCGCTGATGCCGGAGACGGTCAGCTCGAGGTCGCCCGGCTTGCCGTCCGTGCGCGCTTCCGCGGGGATCTCGACCTTCTGGCCGACGCCGACGCCGAGCTGCTCCGCGGCAGCCTGGTCGAGGACCACCTCGTGCGCGGAGCGCGCGTCGTGGCCGGAGGCCAGCTCGAGGGGCTCGACCTCGTGCGGGGGATCGCTCTGCTGCTGCAGGAAGGCCGTGCGGCCCGAGCCGGCGTCCAGCTGCGTGTACCCGTCGGACTGGGGCCAGACGGCGCGGGCGTGGGGGACGTCGGGAGCCGCGGGCGCGGACCCGGCGTCCTGGTCCTCGTCGCTGACGACCACGTCAGCGCCCGCATAGCGCTGCTCGACACCCGCGGAGAGGGACGTGGTCATGAGGTTCGCCGCGATGAGCATGATCGCGACGAAGCCGCTGGCGAGGCCCACGGTGATGAGCGCCGCGAGATGCCTGCGGGGCGGGGTGAGGCGGATGCGGCGGCTCATCGCAGCACCTCGTCGGCGCTGACGCGGCCGTCGGCCAAGGAGATGATGCGGTCGGCCCGCTCGGCGGCGTCGCGCTCGTGGGTGACCATGACGACGCTCTGCCCGAACTCGTCGACGCTCACGCGCAGGAAGTCCAGGACCTCCTCGGTGGTCGTCGAGTCGAGGTTGCCCGTGGGCTCGTCGGCGAAGACGACGGCGGGGGAGGTGACCAGCGCCCGCGCGATCGCCACGCGCTGGATCTGCCCGCCCGAGAGCTGCGAGGGCAGATGGTCCAGGCGGTCGCCGATGCCGAAGGCGCCGGTGATGGTGTCCAGCCAGGCGCGGTCCGCGCGGCGGCCGGCGAGGTCGAGCGGCAGCAGGATGTTCTGCTCCGCCGTGAGCATGGGCAGCAGGTTGAAGGACTGGAAGACGAAGCCGATGCGGTCGCGGCGCAGACGGGTCAGCGCGTCGTCGCCGAGGCCGGTGATCTCGGTGCCGTCGATCTCGATCGAGCCCGCGTCGACCGCGTCCAGACCGGCGAGCACGTGGAGGAGCGTCGACTTCCCCGAGCCCGAGGGGCCCATGATCGCGGTGAACCCTCCGCGGGCGATGTCCACGTCGACGCCGTCGAGCGCCCGCACGACGCTCTCGCCCCTCCCGTAGGACTTGCGCAGACCGCGCGCCCGCAGGACGGCTTCGGGCGTCGCCGGCTCGGGACCGGTCGCGGTCGCCGCGTGCGCGGCAGGGGAGGCTGGAGAGGTCGGGGCGTCGGCCGAGGAGGGGTCCGCCGCGGCGGCCCGGTGGTGAGGAGCGGGGGAGTGCATGGAGTTCCTCCGTGGGTCGGGGCGAGGGCGGTTCCCTCGCGACGGCGTCCCGGCTGCGGCGGGACATCACGATCCTCTCCGCGCTGCAGGGGGCGCGTCGTCAGCGCCCGGTCGCCCCTGCCCCGCACGCCGCCCGACCGCGGTCGGGCAGGACCCTCCGCCCTGGGTATGACGCCGCTCCGGACTGGGTCAGGAACCGGGCGTGACCAGCCCGGACTCGAAGGCGATGATGACGGCCTGCACGCGGTCGCGGGCATGCAGCTTGGCGAGCACGCGGCCCACATGGGTCTTCACGGTGGCCTCGGCGACGAAGAGCTCTGCGCCGATCTCCTGGTTGGAGAAGCCGCGCGCCATCAGGGCGAGCACCTCCCGCTCGCGCTCGGTGAGGGCTTCGAGGACCGAGTCGTCGCGGTCCTCGGGCGGCGGGGTGCTCACCATCTGCGCCATCAGGCGGCGCGTGGCCGACGGAGCGATCACGGCGTCCCCGCGGTGCACGGTGCGGATCGCCGCGAGCAGCTCCTCGGGCTGGGCGTCCTTGAGCAGGAAGCCGCTCGCGCCCGCCCGGATCGCCGCCATCACGTAGTCGTCGATGTCGAAGGTCGTGAGCACCACGATCTTCGGCGCCCTGCCCTCCGGGGCCTCCTCGAGGATCTGCCGCGTGGCCTCGATGCCGTCGAGCCGGGGCATGCGCACGTCCATGAGCACGACGTCCACCCGATGCGAGCGCAGCTGCTCGACCGCCTCGGCGCCGTCGGCGCTCTGCAGGGCGACCTCGAGGTCGCTCTGGGAGTCGATGACCATCGCGAATCCGGCGCGCACGAGCGGCTGGTCGTCGACCAGGGCGATCCGCAGGGGGCGATCGGCCGACGGCTCGAAGGCCGGGTCCGGCGTCTGCTCGGGGGTGTGCTCCGGTGACATCATCGGGTCCTTCCGTTCAGGGGGATGCGCACGCTCACCCGGTACCCGCCCGCGGGCAGCGGACCGGTGTGCAGGGTGCCGCGGAACATGTTGACGCGCTCGCGCATGCCGGTGAGGCCGTGCCCGAGCCCGTCGGACTGGGGGTCCACGCCCTGCCCGTCGTCCTCGACGTCCAGGGAGAGCAGCGAGTCGTCGCGACGCAGGGAGACCCGGGCGGAGGCCCCGGGGCCCGCGTGCTTCATGACGTTGGTGAGGGCCTCCTGCACCACCCGGTACAGGGTGAGTCCCATCGGTCCGGGCAGGTCCGAGACCTCGCCCTCCTGGGTGAGCTCGACCGCCAGGCCCGCCGCGCGCACCTGCGCCACGAGCTCGTCGAGCGAGGCGAGGCCGGGCTGTGGGCCGAGGTCCTGGGCCTCGTCGCTGCGGAGCACGCCCAGCAGGCTGCGCATGTCGGCCAGGGCGCGCCGGCCGGTGCTGCCGATCGTCTCGAGCACGTCGGTCGCCTTGGTGGGGTCCTGGGAGGCGACGAAGCGTCCGCCGTCGGCCTGGGCGATGATGACCGAGAGCGAGTGGGCGACCACGTCGTGCATCTCGCGGGCGATGCGGGCGCGCTCGTCGGCCACGGCGAGGCGGGTGCGCTGCTCGCGCTCGCGCACGGCCTGCGCGGCGGCCTCGCGGGCCATGCGCAGCTGGTCCACGCGCACCCTCTGGTAGCGGCCGGTGGCCCAGGTGGCGAGCACGAGCGCGCATCCGAACATGAACACGACGATGCTCGCGATGATCTGCAGGTACCAGACCTCCCCGTTCCCGAGCACGAACGCGAGTGCGACGGACTGCATGAGTGCGCCGACGAAGCCGCCGATCAGGGCGAGCGTCGGCACACGGCCGCGGCCGTGCACGGTCGCGCAGTACAGGGCGTAGAAGATCATCACGTCGCCCAGGACGAGCACCATCCCGAGCACGAAGTGCACGATGGCGAGGAGTGCGATCGCCAGGACCGCCCAGCCCGTGCGAGTGCGCAGGAACGCCCCGGCGATGAACATCGGGATCGACCAGATCAGCCAGCCGTCCACGGACATCGACGGCACCAGCGGCAGCGATCCCAGCACGAGCAGCAGGGCGATGCCGCCGAAGAGTACGCCGTCCACGATCTGGGGATGCGTGGCGAGCCAGCGGAAGGGCGCGTCGAGCCGGCTCGGCGGCGGGTCCACCGGCTCGAGGGCGGTCCGGCCCTCGGGAGGCGGGGAGATGGTCATGGCCAGAGCCTAGGCTCCCGGGACCGAACGGGCGTCCGACCGCGGGAGGAAGCCCGCCGCAGCGGATCCGCCCGGGGGCGGAGCGGGGACGGGGTCAGCGGTCCGCGCCGTCGGCCGCATCGGAGGAGCCGGAGGGTTCCTCTCGGTCCTCGCCGCCGTCTCCCGCGGCGGTGGAGTCCTCGGCGTCCTCGTCGCCCTGGGCAGGGATCGCGCCCGTGGGGTTCCGTGGGACGATGCGGGCGTTCTCGCCGGTGTAGGAGTCCTGGTCGCGGTGGAGGTTCTGCAGGCGCAGGTCGCGGCCGGCGTCGACGACCTTCTCGTACTTCGCCTCCTTCTTCTCCGCGCCCTTCTCCCCGCGCATCGGCACCTCGAAGCCGTTCTCCGCGGGCAGGCCCGCCTGCAGCTCCTTCGCGCGTTCGTACTCGGCGTCGACCTCGGCACCCAGGATGATCACGATGTTCATCACCCAGAGGGCGAACAGGATCGCCATCACGCCGCCGATCGCACCGTAGCTCGAGTAGCTCGCGAAGGTGCTCATGTAGATCGAGAGGACCACCGCGGCCACCGCGATGCCGACGATCGCGAAGACGCCGCCGGGGGAGATCAGCCGGAAGGGCTTGGCGATGTTCGGGGCCGCCCAGTAGAGCACCGAGACCAGCACGAACATCAGGACCACGATGACGGGCCACTTGAGCCACGCCCAGATCGGCAGGAAGGAGGTCACGAGGAACTCGACGAAGCCGGTCATGTGCAGCGGCTCGGCGATCGGCCGCAGCAGGCTCTCGGCGATGGTGGCGTTGAGCATGAAGGAGATGCCTATGACCAGAAGGCCGATGACCAGGCCCGCGGTGACCGCGAGCATGCCGAGGTTGAAGCGCACGGGGTTGCGCCCCTCGGGGATCTCGTAGATGCGGTTGGCGACCCGGGAGAACGCCTTCACGTAGGCCGAGGCGGACCAGAGGGCCACTGCGATGCCGATGACCAGAGCGATGATGCCGCCGGAGGCCTTGCCCATGAGGCTCTGGAGCGTGGTGTTCACGAGCGTCTTGAGGGTGTCGGGGTCGCCGAGCTGCTGGCCGAGACCGGAGTTCATGACGGCATCGGTGACGAGCTTGGCGATCTGATCCTTGATGCTCGAGAGCACGAGCGCGGCCAGGGAGAACACGGCCAGGAGCATCGGTGCGATCGAGAGCACCATGAAGTACGTGAGCTTCGCGGCCTGGTCGGTGCCGCCGTCGCGCCCGAACTCGCTGAGGACGCGCTTGATCATGTACATGATCGCGGGGCGCTTAAGGCGCACCTTCTCGTCCTCGGCGGTGCCGCTGGGGTTCTCGGCCATCGTTGCCTCCGCGGGAATCAGGGGAAGGGACGCGCCCATCGTGCCACGGGAAGGCGTCGCGACCGGCGCGAACACGGTGAGAGTGCGCCCAGCACGAAGGATGTGGGGCCTCCCGGGGGGTCGCGGAGCGGCGCATACCCCGCACATCGGCCCGGACGTCATCGTTGTCCTACACGATCGCTGCCCCTGCGCGCCGCCGCCCGAAGTTGTCCACATCGGCGGGCCGGCAATTCCCAGACCCCGTACAGTATCCAGCGTTGAGAGGCGCATCACGGATCCGTGCCGTGCCCCAGGGGCACGCGCACACGGAGCAACGAAGGGGACCGGATGGAAGCGGCGGCCATCATCGAGGCCGAGGCCAGGGAGCTGATCAGGCGGCGGGGTCTCGACGCCCGCGCCGATCAGCTCGAACCCCTCATCCGTGAGGTCGTCACCGACTACGATCAGCGCTCGGCCGGAGGCGCCGTCCCCGTCGTCCGCGATGCGGAGACCGTGGTCGCGGAGGTCGCCGCGAGGATCGGCGGCTTCGGCCCGCTCCAGGAGTTCCTCGACGATCCCGAGGTCGAGGAGATCTGGGTGAACTCACCCAGCGAGATCTTCTGCGCCCGCTCCGGGCGCAGCGAGCTGACGCCCGTGGTCCTCACCGACGACGAGGTCCGAGGGATCGTCGAGCGCATGCTCGTGAGCTCCGGTCGGCGCCTGGACCTCAGCTCGCCGTTCGTGGACGCCCTCATGCCCGACGGCAGCCGACTGCACGTGCTCATCCCTCCGATCTCCCGCAAGCACTGGTCGGTGAACATCCGCAAGTTCGTCGCCCGCGCGCACGACATGCGCGACCTGGTGGCGCTCGGCTCCCTCACACCGCAGGCCGCGGACTTCCTCGACGGCGCCGTCGCCGCCGGGCTCAACGTGATCGTCTCGGGGGCGACCGGGGCCGGGAAGACGACGATGCTCAACTGCCTGGCCGCCGCGATAGGTCCCCGCGAGCGCGTGGTCACCATCGAGGAGGTGTTCGAGCTCGACCTGCGCCTGCGGGACGTCGTCGGCATGCAGACCCGACAGCCGAACCTCGAGGGCACCGGAGAGGTCACGCTGCGTCGCCTGGTGAAGGAGGCGCTGCGCATGCGACCCAGCCGCATCGTCGTCGGGGAGGTCCGCGAGGCGGAGAGCCTCGACATGCTCATCGCGCTCAACAGCGGACTGCCAGGGCTCGCGAGCATCCACGCGAACTCCGCGCGCGATGCCATCACCAAGCTGTGCACGCTGCCCCTGCTCGCCGGGGAGAACGTCTCCAGCCGCTTCGTCGTGCCCACCGTCGCCAGCTGCATCGACCTCGTCGTCCATCTCGACATCCTGCCCGGCGGCCAGCGCCAGGTGCGCGAGATCGCCGCCCTGCCCGGTCGCACGGAGGAGGGTGTCGTCGAGATCGCCGACATCTTCCACCGCAGAGGCGACGGCCGGCTCGAGCGGGGCGAGGGGTACCCGCCGCACGCCGAGCGCTTCGAGCGCGCGGGCCTGGACCTCGGCCGCCTGCTCGGGACGAAGGAGCGCGCATGATCGACGGCGCGTTCATCGGCCTCGTCGCGGGCATCGGGCTGCTGCTCGTATGGCTCGGCTTCTGGGAGTCCCCCGTGCGCGAGACCCGACACGGACCGGTCTCGCGATGGCTGGACCGGGTGCGCGACGACCTCATCGCCGTCGGGCTCGGCTCCGTGCCCGCGGGCGCCGTCCCCGTCATGTGTCTGGGCCTCGGCCTCGCCCTCATGATCCTCGTCTGGTCGATCTCCGGTGCGACGGTCCCGGCCGCCGCGATCGGCGCCGTGGTCAGCGTGCTCCCGCCGATCCTGCTGCGAGCCCTCGCACGCCGCCGTCGCACCCAGCTGCGCGAGCTCTGGCCCGAGGTCGTGGACCACATGAACTCCGCCATCCGCGCCGGCATGTCGCTGCCGGAGGCACTTGCCCAGGTGGGGCGGCGAGGGCCGGAGGAGCTGCGCCCTCCCTTCGAGGAGTTCGGTCGGGACTACCAGGTCAGCGGCGACTTCGCGAGCAGCCTCGATCGACTCAAGGACCGCCTCGCGGACCCCGTCGCCGATCGCATCGTCGAGGCCCTGCGCGTCACCCGTGACGTGGGCGGCACCGACCTCGGCGTGCTGCTGCGCACCCTCTCCGCCTTCCTGCGGGAGGACGCCCGCACCCGCGCCGAGCTCGAGGCCCGCCAGTCCTGGACCGTCAACGCGTCCCGGCTCGCGCTGGCCGCCCCCTGGATCGTGCTCGCCCTCATGTCCACCCGCCCCCAGGCCGCGCAGGCCTACGACTCGACGGCAGGTCTCGTCGTGATCGTCTCCGCCGGCGTCGTGTCCGTGATCGCCTACCGCGTCATGCTGCTCATCGCACGCCTCCCGCAGGACGAGCGGGTGCTTCGATGAGCGGGGCGGCGCCCGTGCTGATCGGGGCGGGGATCGGGCTGGTCGCGGGTATCGGGCTGGCCCTCGTGGCGGTGGGCAATCCGTGGCTGCGCCGACGTGACCTCGCAGCCCGCGTCGATCCCTATCTGCGTCGGGACCGCGGCAGCGCGCTGCTCGAGCACGGGGCCTCGGCCTCCGGCGCCCGCACCTTCGTGCGCACCCTCCTCGGCCCCGTCGCGCAGCGCATGCTGGGCCTGCTCGAACGGCTCACGGGCGGATCCGAGCAGCTCGAGAAGAGGCTGCGCATGGCCGGCCGCACGAGCGGCATCGAGGCGTTCCGCGTCGAACAGGTGCTGTGGGGCATCGCCGGGCTCGTGATCGGCCTCGTGCTCGCCTTCCTCGCCGTCGGCGCACGCGGCGCTAGCCCGCTGCTCGGACTTCTCATCGTCCTGCTCGGGGGCGTGATCGGAATCGTCGGCCGCGACCACCTCCTCCAGCGCACCGTCGCCCGTCGCGCCGCCCGCATGGCCCGCGAGTTCCCGACGGTCGCGGACCTGCTCGCGCTCGCCGTCGCCGCCGGGGAGAGTCCCGTCGCGGCGATGGAGAGGGTGGCGCGCTCCAGTCGGGGTGCCCTGCCCGAGGAGTTCGGGCGCACAGTGGCGGAGATCCGGGCCGGCTCGAGCGTCTCGCATGCCCTCGTCCAGCTCGGCAACCGCACACCCCTTGAGGCGCTCGCGCGCTTCGGGGAGGGCGTCTCGATCGCGATCGAGCGCGGCACTCCGCTCGCAGAGGTGCTGCGGGCGCAGGCGCAGGACGCCCGGGAGGCCTCCAAGCGCGACCTCATGGAGCTGGCCGGCCGCCGCGAGATCCTGATGATGGTCCCCGTGGTGTTCTTCGTGCTGCCGCTGGTGATCGTCTTCGCCATCTTCCCCGGGCTCGCCGTCCTGGACATCGCCCTGTGAGCGCCCATGGCCAGCATCCGATCCTCCCCGTCCCTCCTCCCCATCCCTGACCCCATGCGCCGCGCCTCCGCGGCAGAAGGAGAACACCATGACGATCCACCGACTGACGATGCACCGCACACACCCCGCTTCCCTGCGCGTCGGGCCTCGCCACCGGCGCCCGATGTCCGCGGGCTCCCGGGCCTCCCTGACGGACGAGCGCGGGGACGTGCCCGGCTGGGTGATGATCACGCTGATGACGGCGGCGATCCCCGTAGGGAGATTGACAGCGTAATCTGAGAACATGCCTCGCACCCCTCGCCGCTCCGCAGCAGCCCTCGACGACCTGCTCGCAGCTCCCGCCCGCGCCGCGATCTATAACCGCGTGAGCCTCGACCGCGACGCCGACGAGCACGCAGTCACCCGGCAGAACACCGCCGCGCAGGCCCTCGCAGCGTCGCGAGGATGGGACGTCGTCGAGGTCTACACCGACAACTCGATCAGCGCGTCGAAGCGCGAGATCGTCCGACCGGGCTACGAGAAGATGCTCGCCGACTTCCGGGCCGGGCTGTTCTCGATCATCATCGTGCAGGATCTCGACCGGCTCACGAGGCAGCCCCGGCAGCTCGAGGACTGGATCGACGAGGCCGAGCGCGGAGACCTTCGGATCGTCACCCTCAACGGCGAGGCGGACCTCGGCACCGACGGCGGACGCATGTACGCGCGGATCAAAGCAGCGGTGGCTCGAGGCGAGGTGGAGCGCAAGGGCGCCCGGCAGAAGCTCGCGAATGAGCAGCGCGCACGGGCCGGGCACTGGCCGTTCTCGAGGCGTCCCTACGGGTACCTGCGCCGCGAGGGCAAGGTCGAGATCGTCGAGGACGAGGCCGAGGTGCTGCGCGAGGCGTACCGGCGCATCGTCGCCGGGGAGAGCTACTACAGCGTCGGCGAGGATCTGAACGCTCGCGGGGTGCCGACGCTGGGCGGCGGGACGTGGACGCCCCGGCAGCTGGCGCGCACGCTCGACAACGCTCGCAACGCCGGGATCGTGGTACACAACGGCGAGCGTATCGACGTCGAGCCGCAGTGGGAACCGATCATCGACCGGCGGACCTGGAGCGACTACACCGGTCTGCGTGAGAACCGGAAAAGGAAGGGCGGATGGTCGAGCGCGCACAAGCACCTGCTCTCGGGTCTGCTGATCTGCGGCGTCTGCGGCGCACGCATGCTCGCGCGCCCCGACCGCGGAGTGCAGGTGTACTCGTGCACGGAAGCGTGGTGCACGTCGATCACGGCCGAGGACATCGACCCGGTCGTCGAGGAGATCGTGCTCGCCCGGCTCCGGGACAAGCGCATCGTGCGCGCCCTGCGCAAGCGCCCGACCACGGCCCCGCTCGAGGAGGAGATCGAGGCACTGAGCACCCGCCTGACCGACGTCACGGATCTGCTCGCTGAGGGGGTTCTCGACCGGGCTCGAGCGCGCGAGCAGGCGCGGAGCCTGACGGAGCAGATCGAGCGGAAGCGCTCGCGGCTGGCAGCACTGCGCCGTGAGTCTCCGCTGACCGACCTTGCCCTCGCACGGTCCGTGGGGCCGATCTGGCGGAAGATGGGCATCGTCGCGAGGCGCCGCGTCATCACCGAGCTGGGCCTGCGGGCGACCATCCTCAAGGGCAAGCCGGGCCGTCGGCCGCGGGACGCCGAGGGGAAGCGGATCCCCGACCTCGAGCGCATTGCCGTCGACTGGATCGGCTCGGAGGAGGACGGGCTCGAGGGCGACGCTGTGGCTCGCTGATCAGCCCAAACGCGGGCGCGGGCCTTGTGCCCGGTACTACCACACGGGTAGGATCGGTGCTACAGCAGGCGCGGGACTGACTTCCCGGCAACGCGCGATAGGGACACGCCCAGAGACGGCGAGCGCGACGCAAGACGCACAAGGCTCCCCCAGCTCACCACCGGCTCGGCATACAGCGGTGGCAGACCCGCACTAGGTGCGGGCGCGTACAGCTGAGGTCGAGCCGATGCCCACCGCCATTCCATCCATCGCGCAGCCCTGCGCAGCCGCGAGCGTGCGCGAGTTCGTCGACGCCGCCGTCGCAGCTGCGCCCCCGCTGACCGAGCAGCAGGTCGCCCGCCTCGGCGCGATCCTCTCGCCCCTGCCGGGGAACGCCGATGGCCGCTGAACATGCGACGGCCCCGGCTCCCGAGAGAGGGAGCCGAGGCTCGAGAAGAGACGACCCCGTCGCCCAGTTCGATTCTACGTCGAGTAGCGATCGAGGGCGCGAGTTCGCGGTTGTCACGGCGGCCGGTCCGGATGGGATCTGGGAGCCCACCACGATCACGTTCGACGACTACGCCGAGAAGGCGAAGCACCCGGCCGACCACAAGGCGTGCGGGGCCGTCATGTGCGGCACGCTCACGGGTGACCGCAAGAGACGCACCGACGTCCTGACTCGAACGATGGCGACGCTCGACGTTGACCAGGCCGAGGCGGGACTGATCGACGCGGTGAGAACGCTCGGAGTGCAGACGCTCGTGCACTCGACCTACCGACACACCACGGAGGCGCCGCGCTACCGGCTGGTCATGCCCTACTCGCGCGAGGTGACCCCCGGCGAACACGTGCACGTCTCCCGCGTGCTGATGCACGAGCTGGGCCATGAGCAGTTTGATCCCCGTAGCGCCTATCCCGAGCAGTGCATGTTCTGGCCCTCGACGAGCGACCCCGAGCAGTACGTCGTCAAGGTGTTCGACGGCCCTCTGCTCGACCCTGACCAGTACCTCGGCTGCGAGCTGCCTGCTGAGCGCCCGCGGGAGCCCGCAGCGCGGCCGAGCGCCGCGGTCGCGGCCCCGGCGTCCCCTCGGCCTCGGGCGTACGCGCAGGGGGGTGTCTCGAGAGCCTTCGGGGAGTTGCAAGAGCTTGTCTCGCTGACCGAACGCGCCCGAGACCACAAGGGGCGTGGCTGGGAGGAGAACGGAGGACTGCACGCGCATGCCTGCAGCCTTGTCGAGCTCTCCAACCTGGACCCTGCGGGGCATCCTCTCGACGAGATCGGGCGCCGGTTCGTAGGCGCCGCCCCAGCCGGTGAGGAAGGACGGTTCCAACATCACTGGGATGACGCCGTGCAGCACGTCGGCGACCGCCCCGCCGAGCTGCCCGATGACCACAGCGGTCTGCAGATCGAGGTGATCGACGACCGCACGGACGGCGCCAAGCCCGAGCTGACGCATGTGGATCTCTCCGCTCTGTTGTCCGGCGGCAAGCTCCCGGAGCCGCCGCGCCCTTCGATCCTGCGCCGGACTGATGAGAGCCCGCTGTTCTACAGCGGGCGGGTGAACAGGCTGTTCGGTGACCCTGAGAGCGGGAAGTCGTGGGTGTTGCTGGCTGCTGCCGCCGAGGTGCTGGAGGACGGCGGGACTGTCGCCCACCTCGATCTCGACCACATGGACCGGGCGGAGCTTGTGCAGCGCCTCGCGATGCTCGGGACGCCGCTCACGGTGCTGGGAGATCCCTCCCGCTTCCGCCTCTACCAGCCGGGAGACGGCGCGGATCTCTCCCGCGCGGTCGCTGAGGTTGTCAGCTGGAACCCGGATCTCGTCGGCCTCGACTCCCTCGGTGAGGTGCTGCCGATGCTGGGCCTCTCGAGCAACAGCCCCGATGACTACACCGCCGCGCATCGCCGCGTGGTGCAGCCCCTCGCCGACGCAGGGTCTGCCGTGGTCATCATCGACCACCTCGCGAAGTCGACCGACTCACGGGTGAAGGGTCCGGGAGGCACCCTCGCGAAGGGCCGCCCGATCCGAGGCGTCTCCCTGCGTGTCTCGATGCTCCGACTGTTCTCCCCGGGCCATGGCGGAGCCTGCCGCCTCACGATCGACAAGGACACCGCCGGAGGCGTCCGTGCGAGCTGCCCGCCGAAGGGCAGGAGCGCCGAGCAGCAGGCGGGCGTGTTCACCCTGACGCAGCAGTCGGATGGCTCCCTGGACTGGTACGTCGAGGCGCCCAGGGCCGAGGGCGACCCGATGCCGGAGCTGGTCGACGAGGCGGCGTTGCAGGCCGTGAGTCAGGCACTCGAGCAGTCGCAGGAGGCCCTGAGCCAACGCAAGGTGGCGACGGCCGCCGAGGTCCGCCCGGCGCGAGTGCCCGAGCTGCTGGAGCAGCTGGAGCGAGGCGGGTACGTCCGCCGGTTCAGCCGGGGCCAGGGGCGGATGGCCGAGTCGATCAAGCCCTACCGGGCCGGGGATCCCCTTCCCATGGCCGATGGGGAGGCCGACGGATGAGCACCCGAGACCACCGCTTCCCACCGCTTCCCGACCGCTTCCGTGAATCACTGCCTCACCCCGACCCGAACCGCTTCCATGATTCCCGACCCTTAGGGAGGGAATCAGGAAGCGGTCGAGGGAGGCGCCCCAGAGGAACCACCCGACTGCTTCCCGAGCGGGAAGCGGTTCGGCTGGCCGCAGAAGCTCGGACCGACGCGCGCGGCATGCGGACCAGATGCAGGGGCTCGCCCCCAGAGGGAGAGCGCCCCACCCCGCACCCCGCACCCCGACACCACACCCGACCGCCTGGAGGGCCCGACCATGACCATCGACCTCGCGCAGCGCGCCGCAACCCGGCGCGCACTGCACTTCGCGCTTACCGTCCCGTGCCACCGGCACCACGTCCTCATCGGGGAGCCCTGCTGGACGCTCCCCGCCGCCTGCTCCCGCGGGGAGCTGATCGGCGTCTGCAAGGGACGCATCGGCGCTGCGAAGGCAGCCCAGCGTGCGCAGGCCGAGGGGCGTCCCCTTCCCGGATCCCGCCGCCGCTCATCCCGCCATCTGGGCATGCGCCCCTGAACAGGAGAACCACCATGACGACCATCCGATCCAACCCCCTCGACGCCTACCGGCTGCGGCCCGGCGCCCGGCAGGTGGATGCCCACAACTACATCGAGCAGAACAGAGCCCGCCCGACCCTCGCTGAGGCGAGCGCGCTCGGCGACCACCGCGCAGCCGCCCGCCCGTTCCATCCCTGCCCGGAGTGCGCCGCCGCCGGGCGGCCCGGCCGCATCGGCTCGCGGCGCACGGACTGCGGCACGTGCAACCGCTTCGCCGCGGCCGTGCGCGGGGCCGTCCGCCGCCGCGCCCTCTCCCTGCTGACCGCCGGAGAGCAGGAGCGCCTACGCATCGCAGCCGAGGCCGAGGTGTTCGAGCGCATGACCACCACCGCCGAGGAGGCAGACCGATGAGCACGACCGAGAGCACCGAGACGACGCCCGAGAGCACCGAGAGCACGACCTATCCCGAGCTGGCCGGCGACGCGCTCGCCTGCGGATTCTGCGGGGCCGCCGTGCACAACCCCTCCCAGCAGGGCACGTTCACCCTGACGCCGATGGCAGCGCTGCGCGGGAACGCGATCACGCCCTACCGAGGCCCCGAGATCGCATTCGCGACCTGCCGCGGATGCGCGGCGCGACATGCGGAGGCACAGAGGATCCTCGCGGCCCATCCTGGGATCCGGCGCCGCTTCGGAGCCGACAACGCCCAGCATCGCCTGAGCGGAGCCCTCGACGGCTGCGCGGCGCTCGGCGTGAAGCCGCCGAAGAACCTCATCGGGAACCGCGATCTCGTTCTTCACCTGATGGCTGTCATGGTGGTGCCCGGCGTGAACGTCCGATGGCTGCGCCTGTTCGGCCCCGTGATCGGCACCGTCAGCCCGAGCCGGAGCGCCGGGGTCGCGTGGTCGCAAATGCCCCCGGAGCTGCGCGAGGAGCTGCGCAAGGCATACGCGAGCGTGCTCGCCTACCGCGTCGCGCAAGACGGTCCCGACCAGCAGATCCCGTGCCCTGACGGCAGCGGCTGCCTGCTGTGCGGCGTCGCGGCACTCGCCATGCGCGCGACTCGCGTTGTCGCCCTCGGCGGCGCCACGGGCGCCGTGGCCGCCGCCTGGTCACCCCGCACCGTGCCTCTCGCATCCATCGGCGGCAAGAGCGGGCGCACGCAGGTCGAAGGGCACCTGTGTCCGGTCTGCGACGAGGCCGTCGCCTACGTCGGCAGCATCGGCCCTTCCGCGATGGCGCGCGCGCTCAGCAAGCACCTTCGCGCCGTCGGCGACCAGCAGACGGCCTCACAGCTCGACGCCGCCGCCCGCGAGGACGCCGTCGAGGGCATCGTCGGGCACGCTGTGCTCGGCGGCCCGGGCGCCACGGAGCCCTGGGCGCACCTGCAGCTCGGCGAGACCTTCGGCGGCGTGCGATGAGCGGCCGCCGCAAGGGATCCGGCATCCCCGCCTCTGGCATCCCCGCGCACGGCACGAGGCCGCCGTTCGCGCCCGGGCACAGCCTCTCCCTGCGCTCGGGTCACCGGTCGCCGCGCGTGTACGGGGAGTTGGCGCAGGCCCTCGCGGCCGGGCTGCTCGAGGACCGTCCCGACCTCGCGCCCTACCCGGAGGCCGTCGCATCGTGGTCGACCCTCGAGGCGCAGGTCGCTCTGCTGCGACGGCACGTCGCCGAGGTGGGAGTGATCGACCCGGATACGGACGCGCCGAGGGTAGGAGTCCTCCACTGGCTCACGAGGCTGGAGAAGAACGCTGCGGAGCACCGCGCCCGGCTCGGGCTCGACCCCCGTGCCGAGGCGCAGCTCGCTCGAGAGCGGGCGACCGCGTCCGTGCTCGCCGTCGACCTCGACGACCTCGCCCAGCGCGGCCGTGAGGCTCTGGCGGCGCGCCCGCAGGCGGGCGTCGAGCCCGACCCCGTGGTCGGCGCGCTGGAGCGCGTGCGGGAGGCCGGGAAGAAGGCGATGATCGAGCAGGACGGCGTCGGCGATGAGTGAGACGAAGGTGCCGGGGCTCGACCCGCTGGACCTGATGGGCGGGCTGCGGCTGGAGGACGGGCGCACGTGGGGCGCGGTCGCGCGCCCGTTCCAGCGGACAGACGCAGAGGCCGTTCTGCGGCCCGGCGAAGGGGATCCCCGGAGGCACTACATCCTGCGAGGACGAGGCATGTCGAAGACCTCGGACCTCGCGGCGATGTGCCTCTCGCTGCTGCTCACGCAGGCCCCCGCACGCTCCCGCTGCCACGTGTACGCCGTGGACGCGGAGCAGGCAACGCTGTTCATGGACGCGTTCGCCGGGCTCGTGGGGCGCACGCCCGGGCTGCCGGGCGCCGTGGACCTCGGCGCCAGGTCCGTCACGGTGCGCTCGAGCGGGGCGAGCCTCTCCGTCGAGTCGAGCGACGGTGCGTCGGCGTACGGCACGCGGCCGTGGCTGACTGTGGTGGACGAGCTGGGCGTCTGGCCGTCGACGGCGAACCATCGCCGTCTGTGGGGCGCGATCGTCTCGGCGGTGCCGAAGGTGCCGGGCTCACGGCTGCTGGTGATCGGCACCGCCGGGTCGCCGACTGGGCTGGGCGCCGAGGTGTGGGCAGAGGCGGAAGCGTCGGAGCACTGGCGGACCTCGAGGGAGCCCGGCCCCTCGCCGTGGTGGACGGCGGCCGACATTGCGTCGACGCGGGCGGACCTGACGGCCTCGGAGTACCGGCGGCTGATCTTGTGCGAGTGGGCAGAGTCCGACGACGCCCTGACGTCTCCCGAGGACGTCGACGCGGCGATCCGCGCGGGCTCTGCGGTGCTCGACCCGCGGCCGGGCATGGAGTACGTCGCCGCCCTCGACGTCGGCACCCGCCGCGACCTCACGGCGCTGGCCGTGGGCCACGCGGAGCGGGCCGAGGAGGGCCGCCGGGTCATCATCGACCGGGTGCTCTACTGGCGCCCGCAGGACACAGGCGGGCGCGTGGACCTCGCCGAGGTGGAGGCCGCCGTGCTGCGTGCGTGCAAGGCCTACGGGGCGCGGCTGCGGTTCGACCGGATGCAGGCCGAGCAGCTGACGGGGAACCTCGCGCGGGCAGGCACCCGTACGGAGGAGTTCGTGTTTAGCTCGGCGGGCGCGAACCGTCTTGCGCGCTCGGTGTTCGTGGCGCTGCGCGACCGGGCGCTCTCGCTGCCGGATGACGAGGAGGTGCGCGCGGAGTTCGTGAGCACGCGCATGGTGGAGACGGGGCCAGGGACGGTGAAGCTGCAGAACCCGCCGGGCTCGCATGACGACATCGTCGCGGCCGTCGGCATGGTCATCTCGGACCTGATGGACCAGCCAGAGCCGGGCGGCGCGATGGTGACGGTGCCCAGAGGCCGCAGGGACGCCGTGAGGCTCGCTCAGCGAGCCTCGCAGCGCCCGTCGCTCCCGCTCCCGCTGCGGGCTCGGGAGGCGGCGCGAGAGCGCGTTCCGCAGAGTCTGCGCAGGGTGCGGATCGAGCGGCCACCCGGCAGATAGCGGCATGAGGTCAGGGCTAGGGAGCAGTGTCGGACAATCGCGACCCCACGGCCACGGCACAAGGCACTATGTACTACATGCCCGCCACAGCCGCGCATGCGGCATTCCAGCAGAACAGCCGCGACGTCGACCGGCTGATGGAGTTCCACCGTAACGAGGGAGGCTCGAAGAAGGGGCGCCGCTGGAGGCTGGAAGTGCTTAACAAGTCGGCGATCGTGTTGTTGTGCGCTGCATGGGAGGCGTACTGCGAGGACGTCGTCGGAGCGGTGGTCGCGCACTATGTGGATCACGCACCTGTAGCCACCAAGCTGCCACATGCTCTCAAGGAAAAGATCACCGGGGAGTTGACAGCGAAGGGCGAAACATACCGGGTGTGGGAGCTGGCTGGTGACGGCTGGCGAGACCTGTTGCGTTCGAGACTCGCCGACCTCAAGACAAAGCGTGACCGGGATCTGAACACACCCAAGGCCGACCGGCTGCGCGTGTTCTTTCGTCACAGCGTCGGATGCGACGACATCACCAAGCACTGGTCATGGCGACGCACGACACCGGCAGCCGCGACGGAACGACTGGACGCTTTCGTAGAGCTGCGAGGGTCCATTGCGCATCGCGCCGAGGGCACAGCGTCGGTGACAAAGCGCGACGTTATGACCACTAAACGGCTCGTCAGAGACCTGGTGAACGCCACGGATGCCGCGATGATCGCGCTCGCGCTCGATGTTACGGGCACACCGATGCGGGACACGGAGCCGACGAATAGCGATGTGCTTTCACCAGTGGACGAGGGATGAGCATCGCGATGAGGCCATGCCGGGACTGCCGGGCGCCGATGCGCCGGGACGAGTACATCGTCGAGGATGACCCCCTCGCCCCGCTGCAGTTCGCGATCTGTCGAAGCTGCCGCGCGAGGCGAGAAGCAGCCACCGGGCGTGCGATTCGACCACGTCGCACGGCCGCCGGAGCGACCCGCAAGCGCTGCAGCAACTGCTCTGAGGTGAAGGACGTCTCCGAGTTCTCGCCCGTCGGAACCTTCGTCACGGGCGAGATCAAGTACGGGTCGAAGTGCAAGGCGTGCAACGCGTCGATCAAGCGCGCGAAGCACGTGCCCGCTCCGTACGACTGGACGGCGTGGCGGCCGAAGGAGACCAAGGTCTGCAGGGTGTGCGGGGCCGAGCTGCCGCTCTCCGAGTTCCCGAAGAGCAGGATCTCCAAGCACGGACAGCAGCTCCACCACGGGACATGCAAGAGCTGCGGGACAGGCAAGGCGAAAGGATGGCGGGGAACTCAAGATCCCGCGAGGCTCAAGGCGCAGCGCCGAGTCTGGCTGTTCAGCCTGGACCAGGAGCAGTACGGCCAGATCCTGCGCTCGCAGGGCGGTGCCTGCGCGATCTGCGCGATGTCCTTTGCCGCGGATGGCCGGGACGTCTACATCGACCATGACCACTTGTGCTGCCCTGGCAGGAGATCGTGCGGGAAGTGCATCCGAGGATTTCTGTGCAACCGCTGCAACACCGCGCTCGGGCAGCTCCGGGACAGCAAGGCGATCCTCGAGGCGGCGCTGAGGTACGTCGAGAGCACCGTGCGCCCCCTGGCAGCCACGTCTGGTGCCTGGTATCGCGAGCAGGATCGCTGGCTGATCTCGCACATGATGAGCGGCGACGAGTACGCCACCATGCGCGATCAGCAGGACGGGTGCTGCGCCATCTGCCAGGAGAAGAGCTCGTCGCTGGAGATCGACCACGATCACAGCTGCCACCCTGGGCTGCGATCGTGCCGACAGTGCATCCGCGGGCTGCTCTGCCCGCGCTGCAACAAGGGTCTCGGACTACTGCAGGACTCATCCGACCGTCTGCGAGGAGCCCTCGCTTACCTCGACCGCCGCCCGTTGTCTGACGGCGGAGTCGTGAAATGAGACCCCTATTACCCCGCCGATGTCCCTACGGGGATCGTCGTCGCTCTGTGGGCCGTGGCGTCCGATCAGATCGTGCAGATCTTCAACAACGCCATGGAGCCCTTCCTGAACCGGAAGCTCTGAGCACTCGCGCCGGTGTGCTGCGCCGTCGCCTGCGTGATGACGAAGGGTCCGCCGTCGTCGAGTTCCCACTCGTCGCCGTGCTGATCATCGTGATCGCGCTGACGATCATCCAGTGCGCGCTGGTGGTGCACACCCGCAACACGCTGACCGATGCCGCCGTGCAGGCGGCTCACACCGCCTCGCTCGAGGGCAACTCGACCGAGGACGGCGAGGTGCGCGGCGCGCAGCTCGTCCACGACCGCTTCGGCGAGGACTACGAGGTCGACGTCCAGGCAGACGAGGACGGCGACGGCGTGATCCGCGTCCGCGTCAGCGCCTCGTTCCCCCTTGTCGGGCTGCTCGGCCCCGCCGGCACGATGCACGTGGACGGCCATGCGATCGACGAGGACACCTGGTGAGCGGACACGGCATGGATCGCCGTGCCCGGCCCCGGGAGCGATCGGACCACCGCCTGCCGCAGGGGCTGCGCGCGCTGCGCTCACGGCTGTGCCGCGAGGACGGCAACGCGCTCGTCGAGTTCGTCGCGCTCTCGGTGATCCTGCTGATCCCCTCCCTTTACCTCGTGCTCTCGCTGGGATCGGTGCAGGGCGCCGTGTTCGCCGCTGATGTGATCGCGCGCGACGCCGCCCGGATCCACGCGACCGAGCCGGACGCGTCACGCGCCGAGGAGCGCACCGAGGCCATGGTGAGGATGACCCTCGAGGACCATGGGCTGACCTCGCAGGACGCCGTCACCATCCACTGCTCGAAGGACCCGTGCTCCGCGGCCGGCAGCGAGGTCACCGCGGAGGTGACGATCGGCGTGCCCATCCCCGGCCTCGGACCGATGCTCGGAGCGGACGGCCCCGTGCACGTCGGCGCCGAGCACGTCGTCGAGGCCGACCAGTTCCGGGCACCAGGAGAACGCGCCGGGAAGGCTGGAGAGGGCGAGGTCCCTGCTGCCGACGACGCTCCGAAGGCCTCGCGACCCGGAGACCAGGAGCGAGGTGACGGCTCATGAGCGTGCAACGGAGACAGGTCGGCTCCGCGAGCACGGGGCCCCTCTCGCGACTGCGCACCGCACTCGGCCGGGACACGGGCACGATGACCGTGCTGACCACCGGCGTGCTCGTCGTGATCCTCATGGTGATCGGCGTGGGCACGGCCATCACGGGCGTGCAGCTGGAGAGGAATCGCCTGCAGAACGCGGCCGACGGCGCGGCCCTCGCCGCCTCGCAGGCTTATGGCGAGGACTCCGTCTACGAGGAGGGGCCCACCTCTCTGCAGGGGTCCGACGTGCGCCGCGAGGCCGAGGAGTATCTCGAGTCCTACCCGCCGGGTTCGACCCGCACCCGTGACATCCACGTCGAGTACGCCCGGGTGCTCGAGGACGGCAGCGTCGAGGTGCGACTGGGCGCCGTCACGGATCCTCCGCTGATCGGCTGGGTCACGCGCACGGGGGTCATCAGCATCCCGCTGGACGTGAGCGGGAGCGCCCGGTCCGACTGAACGCACGAGCGCACGGGCATCCACCCGGGCGCACCACCACGGCGGATCCCGCGCCGCCGGTCACAAGGAGTCAGAACGCATGCCGACCGTCCTCATCGCCCCCGACAAGTTCAAGGGCTCCCTGAGCGCCGCCGACGTCGCAGGGGCGCTCGCCCGCGGCATCGCCGTGACCAGCCCCGATGCGCACACCGAGCTGCTCCCGATCGCTGACGGCGGCGACGGCACCGTCGAGGCCGCGCTCGCCGCCGGCTTCACCGCGCACGAGGCCCTGATCACCGGGCCGACGGGGGAGTCGATCTCCGCGCGCTGGGCCCAGAACGGCACCGACGCGGTCCTCGAGCTCGCCGAGACCTCCGGCCTGCGCCGCCTGCCCTGCGACGCGGCCGGCCGCACGCTCCTCGACCATGCCCGCGCGAGCACCCGCGGACTGGGCGAGCTGATCCTCGCGGCCCGCGACGCCGGCGCCGCGCACCTGGTCATCGGCCTCGGCGGCAGCGCGAGCACCGATGGCGGCGCAGGTCTCCTCGCAGCGCTCGGCGCCCGGCTCCTCGACGGCGACGGCGCCCCGATCCCCGACGGCCATGACGGACTCGCGGCCGTCGCTAGCGCGGATCTCGGCCCGGCCCTCGCCGCCCTCGAGGGCGTGCACCTCGAGGCGGCGTGCGACGTGACCAACCCCCTGCTCGGGCCCGACGGCGCCGCCGAGGTCTTCGGCCCGCAGAAGGGACTCGCCGACGCCGACATCCGCGCGGCCGACGAGGTCCTCGGCCGCTGGGCCGACGCCGTCGAGCGGGCGGGCGCGGACCCGTCGGGCACGTCGCCCCTGCGCGGGCGCCCCGGTGCGGGCGCCGCCGGCGGCACCGGGTTCGCGCTCTACGCGCTCGGCGCGGACTTCGTCTCGGGAGCCGACGCGGTGCTCGACCTGCTCGGCTTCGACGCAGCCCTCGCGCGCGCCGACGTCGTCATCACGGGGGAGGGGCGGCTCGACCGCCAGACCCTCTCGGGCAAGGGACCAGCCGAGGTCGCGCGCCGCGCGGCGGACGCGGGTGCCCGGGTGATCGCCGTCGCGGGCTCCCTCGAGCTCGCGCCGGAGGAGCTCGAGGGAGCCGGCATCGACCTCGCCCTGGACCTTCTCTCCCGTGCTCGCGACGTCGAGGACGCGATGGACCGCACCGCGCAGCTGCTGCAGGACGTCGGCCGGGAGATCGGCGCAGAGCTCAGCGTGCGATGACGCACCCGATCCCGCGCCCCGCCCGGCGTGCAGGCTCTCTCCCGTAGACTCGCCTCTCGTGGCGACCATCGACTTCACCGAAGAGATCCAGCACCTGCGCACGACCCTGGGGTCGATCGAGAAGGTGACGGATCTCGACGCCCTCAAGGCGAAGATCGCCGATCTCGAGCAGCAGGCGTCGGCCCCCGACCTCTGGGACGACGTCGAGAACGCGCAGAAGGTCTCCGCGGCCCTCTCGCACGCGCAGAGCGAGCTGCGCCGCATCGACGACCTCTCCTCCCGCATCGACGACCTCGAGGTCATGGTCGAGCTCGCCGCGGAGGAGGACGACGCCGAGACCGCCGACGAGGCGGAGAAGGAGCTGACCTCGATCCGCCGCACCCTCGACGAGCTCGAGGTGCGCACCCTGCTCTCCGGCGAGTACGACGAGCGCAACGCCGTGGTCACCATCCGCGCTGGCGCCGGCGGCGTCGACGCCGCGGACTTCGCCGAGATGCTCCTGCGCATGTACCTGCGCTGGGCCGAGCGCCACGGCTACCCGACCAAGGTCATGGACACCTCCTACGCCGAGGAGGCCGGGCTGAAGTCGGTGACCTTCGAGGTCTCCGCCCCCTACGCCTACGGCAACCTCTCCGTCGAGGGCGGCACCCACCGGCTCGTGCGCATCAGCCCCTTCGACAACCAGGGTCGGCGCCAGACCTCCTTCGCCGCGGTCGAGGTGATCCCGCTGATCGAGTCGACCGACTCCATCGAGATCCCCGACAACGACCTCAAGGTCGACGTGTTCCGCTCCTCGGGACCCGGCGGGCAGAGCGTGAACACGACCGACTCGGCCGTGCGCATGACCCACCTGCCCACCGGCACCGTGGTCTCGATGCAGGACGAGAAGTCGCAGATCCAGAACCGCGCCGCCGCCCTGCGCGTCATGCAGTCCCGCCTGCTGCTGCTGAAGAAGGCAGAGGAGGCCGCCGAGCGCAAGGAGCTCGCGGGCGACGTCAAGGCCAGCTGGGGCGACCAGATGCGCTCCTACGTGCTGAACCCGTACCAGATGGTCAAGGACCTGCGCACCGAGCACCAGGAGGGCAACCCCTCCGCCGTGTTCGACGGCGAGATCGACGAGCTCATCGAGGCCGGCATCCGCTGGCGCGTCGGCCAGCAGAAGGCCGAGGCGGCGGAGGGCTGAGAGGCCGTCTGCCTCGACGGCTCGGCGCCTTGACCAAGGTTTGACCCGGCGCATGCGCGCGCCCGCGCGGCGTCTCCGCTGACCGACCCTAGCCTGGGGGAGTACTCACCCCCGACACCCCCAAGGCCGCCGTGATCCGCTTCGACGACGTCTCCAAGACGTACCTGCGAGGACAGTCGCCCGCGCTGCAGGACATCGACCTCGAGTTCGCGCGCGGCGAGTTCGCCTTCCTCGTCGGGGCCTCGGGCTCCGGCAAGTCCTCCCTCATGCGCCTCGTGCTCAAGGAGGCCACCCCCACGCGCGGCAGCGTGCACGTCGCGGGCAAGGACCTCGCCCGGATCCCGTCCTGGCGCGTCCCCGCGCTGCGTCGCGAGATCGGCATGGTCTTCCAGGACTTCCGGCTGCTGCCCTCCAAGAACGCCTACCAGAACATCGAGTTCGCTCTCGCGGTGATCGGCACGCCCCGTCGCGTGGTGCGGCGCCTGGTGCCCGAGATGCTGGAGATGGTGGGCCTCGAGGACAAGGGCCGCCGCATGCCCCACGAGCTCTCCGGCGGCGAGCAGCAGCGCGTGGCGATCGCCCGCGCCTACGTGAACCGCCCGTCGATCCTGCTGGCCGACGAGCCCACCGGCAACCTCGACCCGGCGACCGCCGAGGGGATCCTCGATCTCCTCGCGCAGATCAACGAGCGCGGGACCACCGTGCTCATGGCCACCCACGACCGCGCGGCCGTGGACCGCATGCGCCGCCGGGTCGTCGAGCTCGTCGACGGGCGCATCGTCCGCGACGAGGCCGAGGGCACCTACGAGTCCCGCACCCCCGTGAGCGTCATCTCCGGGAACGTCGAGGACGGGGACGAGGCGTCCGAGGACGACGCCGAGGGCGCGAAGCCTGCTGGCGGGGGCTCGGTCGCCGCTGGATCCGACGTCGTCGAGGAGGAGCTCGTGCCCGACGCCCGTCCCCGCGACCTCCTGGACGAGGCCGAGGAGGCCTTCTCCGAGGAGGCCCTGGCCGAGGACCTCCCGCAGGCCTCCGACCGCGAGGAGGGCGCACGATGAGGGGCCGGTACATCGCCTCCGAGATCCTCAGCGGCCTGTGGCGGAACATCGCGATGGTGATCTCGGTCGTCATCGTCACCGCGGTCTCCCTGAGCTTCGTCGGCGCGGGGCTGCTCATGCAGAAGCAGATCTTCGACATGAAGGCGACGCTGGTGCAGGAGTCACAGGTCACGATCTTCATGTGCTCGCCGCACTCCACGGCGTCGACGTGCGCCGGGGGAGCCGCGACCGACGCGCAGGTCCAGTCGGTGCGCGAGGCGCTGGACGGGGACGTGCTCGCCCCGTACATCGACTCCTACTCGGAGCGCGACCAGGACGAGGCCCTCAAGATCTACCAGCAGCAGTTCTCCGGGCAGGGGTTCGTCTCCGACTTCACCGCGAAGGACATGCCCGTCTCCTTCCACATCACGCTCGACGACTCCTCGAAGTCCGACGCGGTGGTGGAGTTCTTCCAGGGCCGCGACGGCGTCGACGAGGTCTCCGACCTGCTGAGCGCCTACGCCCCCTTCATCGACGTCCTGAACCAGACCACGGTGTTCGCCGTCGGCCTCGCGGTGCTCATGCTGGTGGCCGCGGTGCTGCTGGTGGCCACCACGATCCGGATGTCGATCGCGAACCGTCGGCGCGAGATCGCGATCATGCGCCTGGTCGGAGCCTCGAACGTCTTCATCCGCACGCCATTCATGCTCGAGGGGGCGGTCGCCGGCATCCTCGGCGCGCTCATCGCGGGCGGGCTGCTGTGGACCGGCACCCACTTCCTGGTCGAGGGCTGGCTCGCGCCGACGCTCGGATCGGGGCTGATCACCGTGGGCAGCGCCGACCTGCTGTGGATAGCGCCGGTCCTCGTGCTGATCGGGGCGATACTGGCGATCGGCTCCTCTATCGTCTCGCTCAACCGCTACCTGAAGGTGTGACCATGACGTCCCGCGCCCGGAACCTGCGGACCCTCACCCTGCTGGTGCTGGCACTCGCGCTCGTCGCGACCCAGATGATGCTCTCCCCGCTGGCCCCCGCGCGCGCCGACGGGGACCGCAAGCAGAAGGAGCAGGAGAAGGCGAGCGTCGACGATCAGCTCGACGACCTGCGCATCGAGCTCAGCGACGTGAACTCGGACCTGGCCGACACCTACCTCGACCTCGCCGAGACCGAGCTGAAGATCCCCGACGCGCAGAAGGCCCTCGAGAAGGCGAAGTCGGAGCTGTCCGACGCCGAGGACGAGGACGAGGAGATCGGGGACCGCCTCGCCGACGCGAAGGCCGAGGAGGCCGACCTCAGCGGCCAGGTCGACACGGGCAAGAAGGAGGTCGACGCCTCCGGCGAGCAGCTCGACGAGGTCTCGCTGTCCGCCTACAAGGGCGGCGGACTGCCCGACCCCACCAGCGTCTACGTGGGCAATGCGAACCCTCAGGACGCCGTGGACCGCTCGATGAACTACAAGCTCACCCTGGAGGCGCAGGGCACCCGCTTCGACGACCTCCGCACCGACCAGTCGGTCACAGAGAACGCCGCCGACCGCCTGGACGCCGTCCGCGCCGAGATCGACGACCTCAAGAAGGAGTCCGAGGCCGCGGTCGCGCGCAAGGAGAAGGCGAAGACCACGGCGCAGGACGCCAAGGACACCCTCGACGACCTCTACGCGACCCAGAAGAAGCAGGCCGACGCGCTCGAGAAGAAGAAGGAGAAGTACAAGGACGACCAGTCCGACCTCGAGGACCGCAGCTCGGCGCTGGACTCCGAGATCTCCGACCTCATCAAGGAGGAGAAGGAGAAGGAGGCGGCCGCCCGACGCGCCGCCTCCACGAAGAAGTCCTCGGGCTCGAGCGGCTCCTCGGGCGCCCTGTCCACCCCGGTCTCGAAGTCCGGCTGGCTCGCCCCCTCGAACGCCCGGCGCTCCTCGCCCTTCGGATGGCGCGTGCACCCGATCTACCACACCCGCAAGCTGCACGCCGGCATGGACTTCGCCGCGGCCTGCGGATCCGCCGTGAAGGCCACCAAGGACGGCACCGTGCTCGCCACCACGTCCAACGCGAGCGCGGGCAACAAGCTGATCGTCGGCCACGGCACCTCGGGCGGGCACGTGATGACGAGCTCCTACCACCACCTGCAGCGCTTCGCCGTCTCCACCGGGCAGCACGTGAAGCAGGGGCAGACGATCGCCTACGTCGGCACCACCGGCTCCTCGACGGGCTGCCACCTGCACTTCGAGATCCACGAGGACGGCACCGCCGTGAACCCCGTGAACTTTATCGGCTGACCCGTCCCGCCCTGCTCTCTCCCCGCGCGGCGCGGGTCTGCGCCCCGAGCGAAAACACATGGCCCGCTCGCAGGCGGGGCCGATAGGCTGTCGTACCGCACAGGCGGGGCGCAGCCCCGGGAGCCGCGAGACGTGAGGAGGGGCGACATGGCCGCCACCAAGCCGGCGAAGAAGAAGCAGCAGGCCGACGGTCCGAAGAAGGCCCTCATCGCGTCGAACAAGAAGGCCCGCCACGACTACCACATCGACGACACCCTGGAGGCGGGCATCGTGCTCACCGGCACCGAGGTGAAGTCACTGCGCGATCGCGGCGCCTCCCTCGTGGACGGCTTCTGCTTCATCGAGGGCGGCCAGATGTGGATGGAGGGCGTGCACATCGCCCCCTACGTCAAGGGCACCTGGACCAACCACGCCGCGCGGCGCAAGCGCAAGCTCCTGCTCCACCGCGTCGAGATCGACAAGCTCGCCGGCAAGACGCGCGAGAAGGGCTTCACGCTCGTGCCGCTCGAGATGTACTTCCTGGGCTCGCACGCCAAGGTCGTCATCGCGCTGGCGCGCGGCAAGAAGGACTGGGACAAGCGCCAGACCCTGCGCGAGAAGCAGGACCTGCGCGAGGCCCAGCGCGCCATGCGCCGCCGCGAACTGGTCTGAGTCGCGCCCCTCAGCCCTCGCCGTCCTCAGCCCTCGCCGTCGCGCTCCAGGCGCGCGACGGTCTCGCGGCTGCTGAGGATCCGGTCCTCGCTCGCCCGCAGGCCCTCGCGGATCGCGAGCGAGCGTCGTGCGTCCTCCCGGGCGGCGTCCATGAGGCGTGCCGACAGCCGCGGACGCTCCCCGGCCTCCGCGACCAGGGCGTGCTCGAAACGGTTCTTCGCCCGGTGCTGGAGCACCGCGGCGAGCGCGAGGATCGAGCTCGGAGCGGTCGGATCGTCCGAGAGTCCCGTCTCCTCCGCGGCGCGCGAGAACTCCTCGTCGGCCGTCTCGAAGCGCCCCTGCCACTGGAGCACCTGGGCGAACCGGGTGCGCAGGGAGGCGCGGGCGACCGGATGCGCGGGGCTGTCCGCCAGCAGGACGCGGCCCAGGGCCTCGGCCTCCTCGAGCCGGCCGAGGATCCGCAGGTGGGCGACGGTGCGGGGGTCCCGCGGATTCGCCGCGCACCAGCGCGCGAGCGCGTCCGGGTCGTCGACGCTCTCGCGCAGCGTCATCGGGTCGATCGTGAAGGTCATCCCCTCGAACTCGAAGCTGCTCACCGCCTCACCGTACGACCGGGGGAGGGCGTCGCGGCGTTCACCGTGGGCTGAGCGATATGCGCTGGCCACCTCGCGCACACCTGGCTACACTGGAGGGACAGCGCGGCACGCCGCGCCTGTGGATTGATACGTGAACAGTGGCAATAGTGCTCGGCGACCCAGGTCGCCGTCTTCACGCGACCCACACTCGGGGACGATCGGTTTCGACGGTAGTTGTCCAGTGAGGGGAAGCGGGCCGAGGATCCCAGGTCATCTCGTCAACGCTCCTGGGAAACCAATAAGTGCCGAACCTAAGCGCACTGACTTCGCTCTCGCTGCCTGATCAGCGTTAGCAGTCTGGAACCCCGGGGGTGCTCCTGACCCGGATCGTTCCATCATCAAAGGAGCCACTGCTTCCGGCCTTCGTCATCGAGGTCGGGTGAACACCTCAGAGTGACTGAGTCCGTCGACGACGCGTCCGTGGGATCGTCGGGACTGAGAAAACGCCAACACGGACTGCGCCCGGAGAAGCCCTCGCTCAGCACTATCGGACGCGGGTTCGATTCCCGCCGTCTCCACCCATGGAAGGCCCCCTGACCAGCGCGGATGCGTTGGACAGGGGCCTTTTCCTGTGCCCTGGGCACCTGTGGGCACTCCCCGGCCGCCGGCGCGGGGCCGGGGCCGGTCGCCGCTCAGGCGTACTCGAGGCCGAAGCCGCTCACCCAGCGTCCGCCCTCGGAGTCGACGTACACGTACGGGTGGCCGTCCATGTGCTGCTCCTTGGCGAAGCCGGGGACGTCGTTGGGGGAGGCGCAGATGCCGTTCTCGTCGACCGCGATCGCCTCGTCGGAGATCGGGAAGGTCAGCGGCAGGCGCCCGGTGGGGGAGAACTCGCCCAGGATCGCGTCGACGAGCGTCCCGGTCCGGGTGTCGAAGCCGCACACGAACGCGTCCGCGAGGGTCTCGAGGGTCCCGGGCAGCCAGGCCATCACCGCGTTCAGCCCCACCACCAGGGTGTCCACGCTGCCGCGGATGTCCCGGATCTTCGCGAGGTCCACGCCGGAGTGCTCGTCGATCGTGAGGTCCAGCAGCCCGGTCGAGCGGAAGTAGTCGCCCGTGAACGGGCGGGCCAGCACGATCGCGACGTCGGCCTCGTGGAAGTCGGTCGTGAAGGAGACCTCGGGGTGCTCGCTCGCGATGCTCGCGCGCAGGGCGTCCAGGCGCTTCACGGTGATGCCGTCCTCGAACATCTCCACGTACACCCGCCTGCCCGCGAGCGCATCGGGACGCAGGGGCAGGATGCGGCGCCCGTGCTCCGCCTCCGGCCCCGTCGCGTCCGTCCCCGCCGCGTCCGGCTCGGAGGAGGCCCGCGCGGGGTTCTTCAGCAGCACGACCGAGCGCCGGTGCGCCTCGAGGGCCGCCTCCTGGAACCGCGGGTTCGCGACGACCTCGTCGGCCCGCTCGGGGTCGACGTACGGGTTCTCGAACAGCCCCAGGGCGAACAGCTCCACGAGCAGCAGCCGGGCGGCCTCGTCGAGCCGCTCGGCCGGGAACAGCCCTTTGACGAAGGCCTCGCGGATCGAGCGGACGTCGTTGGTGTCGGCGATCATGTCGGTTCCCGCCGAGATCGCGGCGCCCGCGCGCTCGGGCACGGACAGCTCCTGGACGCCCCAGGCCATCTTGTTCAGGATGCCGGAGTCGGAGTTGATGTAGCCCGTGTGGCCCATCGCGCGCAGCAGCGAGAGCACCTCGGTGTTGAAGGCGAAGCCGACCTGCTCGAACTCCGTGAGGCGGCCCTGCGGGGTCGCGGACTTCTCCTCGGAGGGGATCGCGTAGTAGGGCATCACGCTCGAGGTGCCGGCGTCGATCGCCGCCTGGAAGGGCGGCAGGTGATAGGCCTCGAGGGAGCCCGGGGTCGGGTACACGTTGAAGCGGCCCTCCGCGTAGTGCGGGTCGAAGCCGTTCTCGCGGGCGCCGCCGCCGGGGAAGTGCTTGGTGGTCAGGGCGACCCCGTCGGCCCCGAGCCCGTCCTCGCCCTGGAAGCCGCGCACCACCGCGTCGATCGCCGCGGCGTTGAACGCCGGGTCCTCGCCGAAGGTGCCGTAGGAGCGGAACCAGCGGGGATCGGTGACGGTGTCGGCCATGTACATGTAGCCCTTGCGCAGGCCGCTCGCGGCCCACTCCTGCCGCGAGAGCTCCGCGAAGCGCCGCACGAGCTCCGGGTCGCGGGTCGCACCGAGGCCCAGCGTGCCGGGCCACTGGGTGAAGTCCTGGTCCTCGGGGGTGGCGCCCATCCGGAACCCGCCGGCCTCGTTCTTCGAGTTCGCGGCGACGATCACGGGGATGCCGAACCGGGTGGTCTCGGCGACCTCCTGCATGGCGTTGACCCAGGTCGCGATGCGCGAGCCGGTGGGGGTCTCGCGCATGATGAAGTGGCGCATGTGCATCTGCGTGATCTGCTCGGTGGTGCCCTCGTAGGGGTCCCCGGCCGAGTTGTGCGGATCCAGCTTGATCCGATGGTACTGCTCGTCGAGAGCGCCGTCGTGGCTGGTCAGCTCCGGGTCGTGCTGGGAGATGCCCATCGAGCGGGAGTTGATGACCATGAGGCCGATCTTCTCCTCGGGGCTCATCCGCGCCACCAGATCTGCCGCGCGCTCCGCGGCGGGCAGACGCCAGTCCTCGAAGGGCGCGAGCTCGCCGTCGCCGTCGAGATCGCGGAAGCGCAGACCGTCGACCTCGAGGATCGGCTTCACGCGGGAGGCGAGGGGGACCTGAGCGGCCTGCTGGCGGGGTGTGTCGGACACGTGCACTCCTTCGTGACGGCGGCGCGGGGACGTCGCGCGGGAACCTTGGACGCGACGCTACTCGCGGCGCGCAGCACCGACGCACGCCTTGCCGTGCGTTGCTGCTCGCCGCCACTCGCTCCCGGCTCGCCCGTCGGCCCGCCGCGGTGCGCGTCACCACGACGAGTGCTCTCGGCCCCGCCTGCGGGATACTCGAGCCCATGCCCACGACCCCTCAGGCGGACCGCCGCGCCCCCTCCGTGCTGAGCGCCCTGCGCGATCCCCGTCTGCTCTCGGTCGAGGTGCTCGGCGGGCTGGTCACCGCGTTCGCGCTGATCCCCGAGTCGCTGAGCTTCGCCATCGTCGCCGGGCTCGACCCGAGGATGGGGCTGTACGCGGCGTTCACGATGGCCTGCGCGACCGCGGTGCTCGGCGGGAGGCCCGCCATGGTCTCCGGGGCCGCGGGCTCGATCGCACTGGTGATCTTCCCCGTGGCCCGCGACCACGGCGTCGACTTCCTCATCGCGACAGTGATCCTGGGCGGGATGCTGCAGATGCTGCTGGGCGGCCTCGGCGTGGCCAGGCTGATGCGGTTCATCCCCCGATCGGTGATGGTCGGATTCGTCGACGCCCTCGCGATCCTCATCTTCTCCGCCCAGCTCCCGCAGCTGATCGGCGTGCCCTGGCTGGTCTACCCGCTCGTCGTCGCCGGTGTCGCCGTCATCGTCCTCTTCCCGCGGCTGACCCGCCGCATCCCGGCCCCGCTCGTGACGATCCTGCTGATCACCCTCGCGGTGGTGAGCCTCGGGGCCGACGTCCCGACGGTCGGCGACCAGGGCGCCCTGCCCCACAGCCTGCCCGTGCCCGGGATCCCGCACGTGCCGCTCACCCTGCACACCCTGGAGATCATCGCGCCGTACGCGGTCGCGATGGCGCTCGTCGGCCTCATGGAATCGCTGCTGACGGCGAACCTCGTGGACGACATCACCCGCACCCGCACCTCCCGCACGCGCGAGGCCCTGGGCCAGGGCGCGGCGAACGTGATCACCGGCGTGTTCGGCGGGATGGGCGGCTGCGCCATGATCGGCCAGACCATCGTCAACGTGAAGCAGGCGGGCGCCCGCACCCGGCTCTCCTCGTTCCTCGCCGGCGCCTTCCTGATCACCCTGTCCGTGGCCCTCGGCGACACCGTCGGCCGCATCCCCATGGCCGCCCTGGTCGCGGTGATGCTCGTGGTCGCCGCCACCACCTTCGACTGGCACTCGCTGCGCACCCTGCCGCTCATGCCCCGCAGCGAGACCCTCGTGCTGCTGGTGACCGTGCTCGGCACCGTGCTGACGGACAACCTCGCCGTCGGCGTGATCCTGGGCGTGATCACGGCCGCCGTGGCCTTCGCGCGGCGCGTCGCCCACATGACCGAGGTGGTCCGCGATCCGGGAGACCCGGGGCGCTATCGCGTGCGCGGCCAGCTGTTCTTCGCCTCGAGCAATGATCTCGTCGAGCAGTTCGACTACGACTCGGGCCCCTCGCACGTGACGGTCGACCTGAGCGGGGCGACGGTGTGGGACGCCTCGAGCGTCGCGGCGCTCGACGGCGTGCGCGAGCAGTACCACCGCGCCGGACGCACCGTCGAGTTCAGCGGACTCGACCGGATCTCCGACCACTACGTGCAGCGCCTCGGCGGGCGGCTCGGCTGAACGACCTCGGGACTGCAGGGCGACGCGCGGCGGATCGGCGGACTCCCGCCGGCCTCATGACCACGACAACGCGCGGCAACAGCGGTGCCTGACCAGGGGTGTCGTTCCCCTTCGTCGGCAACATCGTGCAATCGGTGACGTCCGCATCGTCGGCCGGGGGAGATTCAGCGCTCAGCACCGGCCCAGCAGCCACCACGGCGGCACAGGGCCGGACCGACCTCCTCCGACAGCGACCGGCTGTCTCGAGACCGAGCCGCACCGTCGCGGCCCTTCCGAAGGGTACACCGATGTCTCACGTCAACGACACCACGAAGCACGCGGGGTACGCCTACTACGGCTCCGGCCTGCCCACCCTCGCTCCGCCCAGCTCCGAGGCGCCGAAGCCCCCGAAGCGCGCCCGCGCCGTCGCCGCCCTGGGGTTCTCCCAGGCGGTCGACAACTCCGAGTCCGGGCTGACCAAGACCTTCTTCCCGCTGATCGCCGCCGCCTTCGGCCTCGGCTACACGCAGCTGGGGATCTTCAGCGCGATCCCGATGTTCGCCCGCATGATCTTCGGCCCCACCTGGGCGATGGCGGCCGACCGCTTCGGCCGCAAACGGGTGCTCGTGCTCGTCACCGGCGTGTGGGGCCTGTGGACCGTGGCGAGCGGCTTCGCCACCAGCTACACCGCGCTCGTGGTGCTCTTCGCCATCTCCGCCGTGGGCACCGTCGCCTCCGAGCCCGTGCTCAACGGCATGCTGCCGGACCTGTTCAAGCAGTCCGAGCGGGGCAAGGCCTACGGCATGGTCCGCGGCATCGGCGGCGGCGTCGGCATCCTCATCGGCCCGGCGATCGGCCTGTTCGGCTCGAATCCCGAGGGATGGCGCTACGCCCTGTGGACGATGGGCGCCATCTCGATCGTCTCGGGCCTGCTGATCCTGCTGTGGGTGCCGAAGCCGGCCGTGAAGTCCGTGAGCGTCACCGACGACCCGGAGTCCGGGACCTTCCGCCTGCGCGACGTGGGTCAGCTGTTCAGGATCCCCACCATCTGGATGATTGTCGTCATGCTGCCGTTCATCACCTCGCTGATCCTGCTGAGCTTCTACACCCAGTTCCTCGTCGACGTGCGCGGCATGGGCGTGCCCGAGGCGGCGCTGGTGATGGCCGTGTTCTCGCTGGGATCGATGTTCTCCGCCTTCCTCGGCGGATTCCTCGGCGACCTGGTGACCGCGCGCTTCGGCTACAAGGGCCGGATCATGCTGATGCAGGTCTACCTGGTGTGCTTCGCCGCCACGATCTTCCTCGCCACGCAGATCGACTCGACCAACCGGGTGTACATCTACGCGGCGACCTTCGTGATGGGGCTCGTGTTCTCGATCGGGTTCTCCGGCTGCGTGCTGCCGATCGTCTCGACCGTGGTCCCCAAGAAGCTCGGCGCCTCGGCCTTCGCCTTCCTGTTCTCGTTCGTCCAGGGCGGCATCACCGCGATCCTCTCGATCAACATCGGCATCATCGCAGACGTCTTCGGCGACCTCCAGGTCACCTTCCTCTGGTTCTGCGTGGTCCCGTACCTGATCAACGCCGTGGTCTGGTGCGGCTTCTACTTCTGCTACCCGCGCGACGCCGCCCGTCAGGCCGAGCGAGAGCGGCGCGAGGCCGAGGCGCTGGCCGCGAAGAGCGCCGCGGGCGGGGAGCCCGGGACCAGCGAGCAGCCGCTCGGCGTCTGACCCGCTCCGGCCCGAGCGTCGAGCTCCGATCTACCCTGGGCCGATGACAGTACCTCGCAGCGGGCCGACAGCCCCCGCGCACGTGAGCGCCCTCCTCGACCGGATCCGGGACGAGGAGGGCGCTCCGCGCGACCTGGTCTCCCGCACCGCACGACCGACCGTCCTCGGCCGAGGATGGGACAACAGCCAGTGGCACGTCGGAGCCCTCGAGGACGGCACGCGCGTGGTCCTGCGGGTGCCGGAGCGGGAGATCGCGCGCGAGATCCTCGAGCACGAGATCGCCCTGCTGGGCGACGCGGATGCGCTGCCGGAGTCTCTGCCGTTCGCTCGTCCTCGTCTTCTGGGGCAGGTCCCGGCCGATGCACCGGGCGGGCCGGCGGCGCTGCTCACGTGGATCGAGGGGGATGTCGTCGCGGAGCTCGTGAGGAGCGCGCCGGAGACCGCGCCGCGGCTCGCCGAGCTCCTGGCGATCGCCCTCGCCGCGTTGCATCGGCCGGCGCCGGCGACGCATCCTCGCGGGCGCGTGCGCGGCGTGCCCCTCGAGCGGCGCAGCGCGGCCGTCGCCGAGGAGCTGGCACTCCTGGACCGGCCGACGGGGGAGAGGGTGCGCGCCGCGTGGGAGCAGGGCCTGGAGGCTGACGTCTGGGACGGCCCCGACCTGCTGCTGCACGGCGATCCGCATCCGGGGAACCTGGTGGTGCCCGCGGAGGGATCCTCGCGCGATGGCGCGACCCGGCTCGGTCTCATCGACTGGGGCGACACCTGCGCGGGCGATCCCGCGAGCGATCTCGGGGAGATCTTCCACCTCGATCCCACGGGCGACGCCGTCGGGACCTACCTGCGTCGCGCGGCCTGGGCGCGGGAGGCGGATGCGCGTGCCCGGCACGCACTCGTGCTGCGCGCCCGATCGTGGGCCGCACGGTATGCCTCGGCGATCCTGTCCCATCCCGCGCACGCGGAGGAGACCACTCACGCGGCCCTCGAGCACAGTGCCCGGCGGATGCTCGATGCGCTCAGCAGACCTCGGTCGCACCGCGCGCGGTGACGAAGGCCTGGACGCAGGTCTCGATGTCCTCGGGGGAGTGCGCCGCGGAGAGCTGCACGCGGATGCGCGCACGGTCCTTGGGCACGACGGGGTAGGAGAAGGCGGTGACGTAGACGCCCTGCGCGAGCATGGCGTCGGCGATCTTCGCGGCGCGCCGCGCATCGCCGAACATCACGGGGACGATCGCGTGCTCCCCGTCCAGCAGCTCGAAGCCCTCCTCGACCATGCGGCGCCGGAACAGGGAAGCATTGGCGAACAGCTTCTCGCGCAGGTCCGCGCTGCCCTCGACGAGGTCCAGGGCGGTAAGGGTCGCGGCGACGATCGCGGGCGCGAGCGAGTTGGAGAACAGGTAGGGACGGGCCCGCTGGCGCAGCAGGTCCACGATCTCGGCGCGGCCGGAGACGTAGCCGCCGCTCGCACCGCCGAGCGCCTTGCCGAAGGTGCCCGTAAAGATGTCGACGCGATCGGCGACCCCGAAGTGCTCGGCGGTGCCGGCGCCCGTGTCGCCCATGAAGCCGACGGCGTGGGAGTCGTCGACCAGGACGAGAGCGCCGTACTCGTCGGCCAGGTCGCAGATGCGATCGAGCGGTGCGAGGTAGCCGTCCATCGAGAACACGCCGTCGGTGACGATGATCGTGCGGCGAGCGGGCGCGCCGTCGTTCTGCGTGCGGGTGGCCTCGAGCTGGGTGCGCAGATCATCCATGTCGGCGTTGCGGTAGCGGTAGCGGGAGGCCTTGGACAGCCGGATGCCGTCGATGAGGGAGGCATGGTTCAGCGCGTCGGAGATGATCGCGTCGCCCGCGCCGAACAGCGACTCGAAGACGCCCCCGTTGGCGTCGAAGCACGAGGAGAACAGGATCGTCGCCTCGGTGCCCAGGAACTCGCTGACCTTCTGCTCGAGCTCGAGGTGCAGATCCCCGGTGCCGCAGATGAAGCGCACCGAGGCCATGCCGAAGCCGCGCTCGTCCAGCGCCCTCTTCGCGGCCTCGATGAGCCGCGGGTCGTCGGCCAGGCCCAGGTAGTTGTTCGCGCAGAAGTTCAGGACCTCCGCCGGGGCGTCGCCGAAGGCCGCGGCCTCGACGTGCGCGGACTGCGGGGTCGAGATCGTGCGCTCGTTCTTGAAGGTGCCCGCCTCGCGGATCTCCTCGAGCTCGGCGGCCAGCTGGCCCTTCACGTCGGCGTACATCAGGGGTGCCTCCTCAGGCGGGCGATGATCGGTGCGGTGCGGTGCGGTGCGGTGCGGTGCGGTGCGGTGCGGTGCGGTGAAGCGCAGTACGGAGCGATGGAGTGCGGTGCGGCGGGTCAGGAGCCGTCGAACACGGTCCAGTCCAGCACGACCTTGCCGCCGCTGCCCGAGCGGGCGATCTCGAAGGCGCGCTCCCATGCGGTCGCGGGCAGCACGTCGGTGACGGTCGCGCGGATCCGCTCGCGCAACACGGGGCTCGTGGAGATCATCGCGCTCATCGCGTTCCAGGTCTCGAACATCTCGCGTCCGTAGATGCCCTGCAGGGTGAGCATGTGGGTGATCACCGTGGTCCAGTCCAGCTCGAAGTGCCGTGCGGGGAGGCCGAGCAGGGCGATCCTCCCGCCGTGGTTCATGTTGGTGATCATCTCCTGCAGGGCGCTGGGCTGCCCGGAGATCTCCAGACCCACGTCGAAGCCCTCCTTCATGCCGAGCTCGCGCTGCACGTCCGTGATCCTTCGCTCGCCGACGTTGACGGCGAGGTCGACCCCCGCGGCACGGGCCATCTCCAGCCGGTGCTCGTGCACGTCCGTGATCGCGACGAAGCGGGCGCCCGCGTGGCGGGCGACGGCGGCGGCCATCAGGCCGATGGGGCCGGCTCCGGTGATCAGCACGTCCTCGCCGACCAGCGGGAACTTCAACGCCGTGTGCACGGCGTTCCCGAAGGGATCGAACACGGCGCCGAGCTCGGGGCTGATCACGTCCTCGCGGCCCTCGTGCTCGTGCACCCAGACGTTCTGGTGGGGGATCACGACCTGCTCGGCGAAGGCGCCGTCGCGCTGCACGCCGACGCTGCGGGTGCGGATGCACAGCTGGCGCCGACCGGCGCGGCAGTTGCGGCACACCCCGCACACCACGTGGCCCTCGCCGGAGACGCGGTCCCCCACGCGCACGTCGGGGACCTCGGCGCCGATCTCGACGACCTCCCCGTAGAACTCGTGCCCCGGGGTGAAGGGGACCGTGTCGCACATGGCCTGCGCGGAGGAGTCCCAGGCGAGAAGGTGCAGGTCGGTGCCGCAGAGCCCTGCTCGCAGCACCCGGATGCGCACGTCCCAGGGGCCGACCGCGGGGACGGGCACCTCGGTGAGCTCGAGCCCCGGTCCCGGCGCCGTCTTGCGCAGGGCGCGCATCGTCTCTGTCATCCGTGTGTCTCCTCCTCGAGAGCCGTCGCCCGTCACCTTATCCGCCCCCTGCGCGGGTGTGCGCGTTCAGCGGGAGAACGCGCACGGATGCCGATGGACGGCGGCGGTGCCCGGCCGCGCAGGAGGGCGCCGGGAATCGGGGCGACCCCGATGCCTCCGAACGCCTAGCATGTCCCATCATGAGCGCGCGCCCGAGCACCACCGAGAACCACCCCGAGGCACCGCAGCTCGCGATCACCTACCCGGGCGAGCTGCCCGTCTCCCAGCAACGCGAGGAGATCCTCTCGGCGCTCCGGGAGAACCAGGTCGTCGTCATCGCCGGCGAGACCGGATCCGGCAAGACCACGCAGATCCCCAAGATGCTCCTCGAGCTCGGCTTCGGAGGGAACGGCAGGGTCATCGGCCACACGCAGCCGCGACGGCTCGCCGCGCGCAGCGTCGCGAGTCGCATCGCCTCCGAGCTGGGGGAGAAGCTCGGCGAGGGGACCGTCGGCTACCAGGTGCGCTTCACCAAGGAGGTCGCCCGCGGCGCCCGGCTGAAGCTCATGACCGACGGCATCCTGCTGGCCGAGCTCGGATCGGACCGCCTGCTGCGCCGCTACGGCGCGATCATCATCGACGAGGCCCACGAGCGCTCGCTCAACATCGACGTCATCCTCGGCTACCTCCGGCAGATCCTCCCTCAGCGCCCCGATCTCAAGGTCGTCATCACCTCGGCGACCATCGACCCCGAGCGCTTCGCCCAGCACTTCGCCACCAGCGGGGCCGACGGCGAGATGCACCCGGCGCCCGTCCTCGAGGTCTCCGGGCGCACCTATCCCGTCGAGGTCCGCTACCGGCCGCTCGTGATCGACGCGGAGGTCGCCGCCGAGGAGGCCTCGGAGGCCGACGAGCTCGAGGACATCCACTCCATCGAGCGCGACCTCGACGAGGCGATCATCGACGCGGTCGACGAGCTCGCCGCCGAGGGCCCCGGCGACATGCTCGTCTTCCTGCCCGGCGAGCGCGAGATCCGCGAGATCCGCGACAGCCTCGACCAGCACCTGGGCTCGGGAGGCCGGGGCCGTCTGCCCACCGAGGTGCTGCCCCTGTTCGGTCGGCTCTCGGCGAGCGACCAGCAGCGGATCTTCTCGCCGCGCCCTGCGGGCACCCATCGGCGGATCATCCTGTCGACCAACGTCGCCGAGACCTCGCTGACCGTCCCCGGCATCACCTACGTGATCGACTCGGGCCTGGCCCGCATCTCCCGCTACTCCCAGCGCACCAAGGTGCAGCGCCTTCCGATCGAACCGATCTCCCAGGCCAGCGCCGACCAGCGCTCGGGCCGCTCGGGCCGCACCCACCCCGGCATCGCCATCCGCCTCTTCTCGCGCGAGGACTTCGAGACCCGCCCGGAGTTCACCGAGCCCGAGATCCTGCGCACCAACCTCGCCTCCGTCGTGCTGCTGATGACCTCCCTCGGGCTCGGGGACGTGGAGTCCTTCCCCTTCGTGGAGCCCCCGGCCACGCGCGCCGTGACCGACGGCGTGCGCCTGCTCGAGGAGCTGCGCGCCATCGAGACCGACCCGAAGGCGCCGGGCGGACGGCGTCTGACGGACATCGGCCGACTGCTCGCGCGCTTCCCGCTGGACCCCCGGATGGCGCGCATGCTCATCGAGGCCGACCGCCTCGGCGCGCTGCGCGAGGTCCTCGTGATCGTCGCGGGACTCTCGATCCAGGACCCGCGCGAGCGTCCGCTCGGCTTCGAGCAGCAGGCCAAGGAGAAGCACAGGCGCTTCGAGGACGAGACCAGCGACTTCCTGGGCCTCCTGAACCTCTGGAACCACCTGCAGGAGCGCCGCAAGGAGCTCTCCGGCAGCGCCTTCCGCCGCGAGGTACGCGGCGAGTACCTCCACTACCTGCGCATCCGCGAATGGTGGGACCTGCACTCGCAGCTGAAGGACATGGCGAAGGACGCCGATCTCCACCTCAACAAGAGCGAGGCCGATCCCGCGCGCATCCACCAGGCGCTGCTCGCGGGCCTCCTCTCCCACGTCGGCCTCTATGACGACCGCAGCCGCGAGTACTCCGGCGCCCGCGGCGCGCGGTTCGCGCTCTGGCCCGGCTCCGCGCTCGCCAGGAAGCGGCCCGAGCTGGTCATGGTCGCCGAGCTCGTGGAGACCTCCCGGCTCTGGGGGCGCACGGCCGCGAGGATCGACGCCGCCTGGGCCGAGGAGATCGGCGCGCACGTGGTGCGCCGCTCGCACTCCGAGCCCTACTGGTCGTCCAAGCAGGCCTCCGCGATGGCGCACGAGAAGGTCACCCTCTACGGGGTGCCGATCGTCGCCGACCACGTGGTGCCCTTCGGCCGTGTGAATCCCGAGCTCGCTCGGGACATCTTCCTGCAGAACGCGCTCGTCGAGGGGGACTGGCGGACCCGCCACCACTTCTTCCGCGACAACCGGGCGCTCATCGCGCGGCTCGAGGAGCTCGAGGCGAAGACCCGTCGGCGCGACCTCCTCATCGGCGACGAGCAGGTCTTCGCGTTCTACGACGCGCGCATCCCCGCCGATGTCCTCTCCGGCCGCCACTTCGACGCCTGGTGGAAGAAGCAGCGGCACCTCACCCCCGACCTGCTCACGCTCACCGAGGACGATCTGCTCGCGGCCGACGAGTCCGTCACCGCCGCGATCCAGGCCGACTTCCCCGACACCTGGGTGCAGGGCGATCTCACGCTCCCGCTCAGCTACTCCTTCGGGGACGTCGGCGCGCGCGGCAGCGACGGCGTCACCGCGACGATCCCGCTCGCGGTGCTCAACCGCGTCACCCCGCGCGGCTTCGACTGGCTGGTCCCCGGCATGCGCGAGGAGCTCGTCACCGAGCTCATCCGATCCCTGCCCAAGCCCCTGCGCCGCCACCTGGTCCCCGCCCCCGAGCGCGCGAAGGCGGTCGCGGCGACCCTCCACGACGACGACCCGGACGCCGGCGAGGCGTTCGTCGAGGCGGCGGCCGACGAGCTCGTCGCCCTCCCCGGCGTCCCGCAGGACCTCGAGCTGTACGGGCCGGAGTTCGACCTCACCCGCATCCCCGCCCATCTGCGCATGCACTTCCGGGTGGTCGACGCGAAGGGCCGGGAGATCGGCGCGGGCGACGACCTCGGCGCGCTCCAGAAGCGCCTGAAGACGCGCATGGACGCCTCCGTCACCACGCAGGGCGAGGACCTCGCCCGCCGCGACCTCGCAGCCTTCCCCGAGGCGGGCGTCCCCGAGGTGCATCGCAGCCGCGTGGAGGGCCTCGAGGTGACAGGGCACCCGGCGCTGGTCGCCGTGCGCGGGGCCGACGGGCAGGTCGAACGGGTGGACCTCAAGGTCCTCGCGACCGCCGAGGAGCAGGCGAGCGCGCACCCCGAGGGCGTGATCGCGCTCGTGGACCGCGAGCTGCACCCGGACCTCGCCTCCGTGCTGAACGCGCTGCCGAACCCCACCAAGCTCGCCGTCGCCCAGTCCCCGTACCCCTCGAGCGCGGCCCTCCTGGCCGACGCCTCCGCGGCCGCGACCGCGCATCTGGTGGGCGATGCGGGCGCCGTGCGCACGCGCGAGCAGTTCGACGCGGCGCTCGCGCGGGTCCGCTCGGAGCACGACCGGGTCGCGGCGCAGGCCGTGCGCGACGCCGCCGCGGCCCTCGCCGCCCACGCGAAGCTCGCGAAGTCGCTCGGACGCGTGTCCTCGCTGACGATCCTCCAGCAGCTCACGGAGATCCGCGAGCACGCCTCGCGCCTGGTGGGGGAGCGCTTCGTCTCCCGCACGGGGGTCGAGCACCTGGGCGACCTGGTGCGCTACCTGCGCGCCGACGGGATCCGACTGGAGAAGCTCGAGGAGAACGCTCCGCGCGACGCGAAGCTCGCCTGGCAGGTCCACGACGTCGAGCAGCTGTGGGAGCGCGCTCGCGCGAAGCTGTCCCGCTCCCGCGCCGCCCAGGAGGACGCGATGCGCATCCCGTGGCTGCTGGAGGAGTACCGGGTGAGCCTGTTCGCGCAGACCCTGGGCACCCGCGAGACCGTCTCCGACAAGCGCCTGCGCGCGGCGATCGCGGCGCTCCCGGCCTGAGCCGTCACCGCGGGACGTGACACACGCCCCCTGATCCGTGTGCTCGCAGCCACCTCCGCCGATCGCATACGCAACTTTTGCGTTCGCCGTGGTGAGCGCACTGCGGAGGATCCCGGAGGGCGCTGGGCGGCGTCTGAACGCCCGCTCGACCGGTCACGATGAGGTCACGGGGCGCGCGTGGGCCCCGGGTCAAGGAGTTCATGCCTGCGCAAAGACCGGCGGTCCGACTCGGGCGAACCGGACAGACGCCCTGTTCACGGCGCTTCGTGCGCTCGCTAGCGTCATCGGCGTCCTTCCGGATCCCGGAACCTCAGACCTCGAAGGTGCCTCGCATGACCCTCTCCCGCCGCCGCCTGCTCTTCGCCGGGACCATCGGACTGACCGCCCTCGCCACGGCCGCCCCGGCCATGGCCGCCGACGCCGACTCCGACGACTGGACCGAGTCGTTCATGACGCGCGCCGAGACCCGCGAGGGCTTCGCGCTGGACGCGATGGACGACTGGCAGGTCGAGAACGCGCGCTTCATCATCGCCGTCTGCAAGGGCCACGACATCAGCGCCCACGGCACCCAGATCGTGCTCGCGACCGCGATCGTCGAGACGTGGCTGTACAACTACCAGCCGGCCGTCGACCTCGACTCCGGCGGACTCTTCCAGCAGCGCCCCTCCGCGGGATGGGGCAGCGCGGCCGAGGTGCGCCACAAGCAGAAGGCGATCGACGCGTTCCTCGGCCTCGGCGACCACTCGAGCGCCCCGGGCCTGCTCGACGTCGCCCCCGATTACGACGACTGGGACCTCGGCGAGGCCGCCCAGGCCGTCCAGCAGTCCGCCTACCCCGACCGCTACGCCGAGCAGGCCTCCGCCGCGAAGAGCCTGTGGGAGCGCTACTCCGACGACGTGAAGTCCTTCGAGGGCTGAGAGGGACGCGCAGCCCCCGTACGGGCGCTCGGACACGGCGGGGATCCCTCCCGGGCGCGCCGCGCCGCGGCGTCCCGCAGCGGCGGCCCACGACGTTACGATGAGCCGCATGTCACCGGCGCCATCAGTCAGCTACTCCATCACCATCCGTCTCGAGTTCGCCGCCCACTCCGCGGCGGTCAGCGACATCACCGGGACCATCGAGGCGCACCGCGCCCTGGTCACCGCGCTCGATGTCTCCGCCTCCGGGCCCGAGCGGATGCGCGCGGACCTCACCGTCCTCACCGCGGACAACGACCACGCCATGGAGGTGGTCGAGGCCCTCAAGGACCTCGAGGGGGTTGAGCTCGGCAAGGTCTCGGACCGCACGTTCCTCGCGCACCTGGGCGGCAAGCTCACCGTCGAGTCGAAGGTCCCGATCCGCCACCGCGACGACCTCTCGATGGTCTACACCCCGGGCGTCGCGCGCGTCGTGAAGGCGATCGCCGAGCACCCCGAGGACGCCCGCAGCCTCACCATCAAGCGCAACACCGTCGCCGTCGTCTCCGACGGCTCCGCGATCCTGGGCCTGGGCGATCTGGGCCCGCTCGCCGCGATGCCCGTCATGGAGGGCAAGGCCGCCCTCTTCAAGCGCTTCGCGGACATCGACGCCTTCCCGATCTGCCTGGACGCCCACTCCGTCGAGGACATCGTCTCCCACGTGAAGGCGATCGCCCCGGTGTTCGCCGGCATCAACCTCGAGGACATCTCGGCCCCGCGCTGCTTCGAGATCGAGGACCGCCTGCGCCAGGAGCTGGACATCCCCGTCTTCCACGACGACCAGCACGGCACGGCGATCGTCGTGGTCGCCGCGCTGCGCAACGCCCTGCGCGTGGTCGGCAAGAACATCGCCGACGTGCGCATCGTGCTCTCCGGAGCGGGCGCCGCCGGCACCGCGATCCTGCGCCTGCTGCGCGCCGCGGGCGCCCGCGACGTGGTCGTCACCGACATCGACGGCATCGTCCACGAGGGCAGGGAGAACCTCGAGGGCCGCCTGCCCTGGATCGCCGAGGTCACGAACCCCCGGCAGCTGACCGGCACGCTCAGCGACGCCATCACCGGGGCCGACGTGTTCATCGGCGTGAGCGCCGGGAACATCCTCACCGCGGACGACGTCTCGCGGATGGCGGAGCGCTCGATCGTCTTCGCGATGGCGAACCCGACCCCGGAGATCGATCCGGCGGAGGCCGCCAAGCACGCCGAGGTCGTCGCGACCGGCCGCAGCGACTTCGCGAACCAGATCAACAACGTGCTCGCCTTCCCCGGGGTGTTCCGCGGTCTGCTCGACGCGCGCGCGACGAACGTCTCGGACCGGATGCTGCTGGCGGCCTCGAAGGCCCTGGCCGACGTCGTCTCCTCCGAGGAGCTCAACCCGACCTACATCGTGCCCAGCGTCTTCAACGAGGGCGTCACCAAGGCGGTCGCCGCAGCGGTGGAGCACGTCGCGCGCGAGGAGGCCGGCACCGTGGACACGATCACCGGCGCGATCCCCGCGGTGTACGCGGAGGAGATCCACCTCTGAGCCGAGGCTCCGTGCCTCCGGGCGGTCGGTCCGCAGTGTCCTTCCGCCCCGTGAAAGCACCAAGTTCACCGAAAACGGGTGACACGCGGAGGTAACTTCTCTACTCTCGAGGGATGTTCCCTGCGTCACACCAGAGGGTGTCGGGGCTCGATGCCCTGCTCGCGGACCCCGGGAGGCTCGAGGCCGAGCTCCCGGGGTGCGCGCGTCCCGGCCTGCTGACGAACTTCGCGGCCACCGCCTCCGACCTGCGGCGCGGAGTCGACGCCCTCGTCGAGGCCGGGATCCGCCCGCACTGCCTGATCGCCCCCGAGCACGGGTACTGGGGCAGCGAGCAGGCGGGCGAGGGCGGCGCGGACCAGCGTGATCCTGCGACCGGCATCCCGGTGCTGTCCTCCTATGGGGTGCACGGAGACGATCTGGTCGCCCTGCTCGAGCGCAGCGGCGTCGACGGACTCCTCGTCGACCTGCAGGACATCGGCTGCCGCTTCTATACCTATCCCTGGTCGATGGTCGACGCCATGCGGGCCTGCGCCCGCCTCGGCCTGCCGGTGCACGTCCTGGACCGCCCGGCCCCGCTGCCCGCCGCGCCCCTGGGCCCCGGTCTCGACCCCGCCTGCGCGAGCTTCGTGGGGCGCATGAACATCCCCCTGCGCCACGGAGGCCGTCTGGGCGACGTGGCCCGTCATGCCGCGGCCCACCACCTCGAGGACCCTCTCGAGCTCTCCGTCACCCCCGCACCGGGAGCCGACGGGGCCGCCCGCTGGGTGCCGCCCTCCCCGAACATGCCGACGACCACCGCGCTCGCGCTCTACCCGGGCACGGGCCTCGTCGAGGGCACCACGTGGAGCGAGGGGCGAGGGACCACGACACCCTTCGAGGTCCTCGGCGCACCCTGGGCCGACCGCCGCTTCGCGGACGCCCTCCGCGAGCTCGAGCTGCCCGGCATCCACGTGCGCGAGGTGCAGGTGCGCGCCACGCACGGGGACTTCGCCGGCCAGATCCTCCACGGTGTCCAGCTCCACCTCGCCGACGATCCCGCCGCGCTCGTCGGCGGCGCTCGCACCGACAGCGGGACCGCGACGAGCGAGGGCTTCGACCCGATCCGCATCGGGCACGGCGTGCTCGCGATCATGCGCGCCCAGCACCCCGGCGGGGACCTCTGGCGCCGCAACGCCCCGGAGCGCCCGCCCTTCATCGACCTGCTCTGGGGATCGAGCGCCCTGCGCGAGGGCATCGACGACGGCGCCGAGCTCGCGGAGATCCTCGCCGCCTCGCCCTCTCCCGAGCTCCTCGACCGCGACGGAGGGGTCGCATGACGGGGACGGCGCCGGAGAGCGGGGCCATCCGTGTGCGCGAGGGTCTGCGCCGCGGGGATCTTGCGGCGCTCGCCGCCCTCACCGCGGGCACGGCGCGTCCCCTCACCGCGCAGGAGCTCGCGCTCCTCGTGCTCGTCGATCCCGATCCGCGGAGCTCGATCGTGCTGGTCGCCGAGGACACGGGGGACACCGAGGACAGCGCAGACACAGAGGGGCTCACGGGGGATCCGGCGCCGGTGGGCTTCGCGCACATCGCCGCGCAGGACGGCGCGGCGTATCTGGTCAGCGGCGCGGTGCACCCCGCGCACCGCCGCAGGGGCATCGGCACCCGTCTGCTCGACGCGGCGCTCGTGCACGCACGCCGGTGGGGCGCCGAGACCCTCGTGATCAGCGGGCGGCCTCGGGGCTACGCGGCGCCCGGCGTCGACGAGGCGGCCGACCCCGGCGCCGCCGCCTTCCTCCGCGCTCGCGGAGCGCACGGGGCGGGGAGCGCGCTCGCGATGGAGCGCGACCTCGCGGACCTCGCGGGCCCTGCGGAGGGCACCGGCGCGCACGAGCACGCAGGGGAGGGCCGACGGGGGAGCCAGGCCGATCGTGCGCTCCCGCCCGATCTCCGGATCGCGCCCTGCGCCCCCGAGGAGGTGCCCGAGATGCTCACCGCCGTGCGCCTCCGCCTGTCCGAGGACTGGGCGCAGCTGCTCGGCGCTCATGTCGCGCACCGCGCGGAGGAGGAGGCCCGCGGACATCCCTCGGCGGAGGGATCGGCAGGCCCGGCGGGCACGATCCTGCTCGCCCGGGACGCGGTGGGACCGGCGGGGGAGATCCTCGGCGTCGCCGCCTGGGACGTCGTCGGCGCGGACCCCGAGCGATTCGGTCCCATCGGCGTCCTGCCCGCCGCCCGCGGACGCGGGGTCGGCGGAGCCCTGCTCGATGCCGCCCTGGAGCGCATGGCCCGCGCGGGCGCCCGCCGCGCATGGTTCCAGTGGACCTCGGCGAGCGGCCCCGCCCACTGCATGTACCTCTCCCGAGGCTTCCGTCCGCTCGCGACCACCACCCCGTTCGAGCTCCCCGTCAGCCCCGCCGCCGTCCCGATCCCGGCAGTCCCGACCCCGAAGGAGAGGACGCGCCCATGACCGTCCCGTCCCCGCACCCCGACCCCGCCCCGTCCCCACACCCCGACCTGTCCCGTCCGCCGTCCTCCCCGCGCCCCGCGCGAAGGACCGTGCTCGGCGCCGCCGGCCTCACCGCCGTCGGACTCTCCTCCTGCGGCCCGGCCGCGCAGGACTCCGAGAACCCGCCGCTGCGCATCCACGCGAACGACATCACCGTGTACCAGCCGAACTTCAACCCGTACTCACCCACGGCCCTGCAGGGCGCGAGCGGACTCATCTTCGAGCCGCTCATGGTGTACACGGCCATGGACCCCGACAAGCCCGTGCCGTGGGTCGCCGAGAAGATCACCTTCGGCGACGACGGCACGAGCGCGGAGATCCTCGTGCGGGAGGGCATCGTGTTCACCGACGACCATCCGCTCACCGCCGAGGACGTCGAGTACTCCCTGCTCATGCTCCGGGACAAGCCCGCGACCAACGGCTCCGCGCTGCCCGTCAAGGATGCGAAGCGCACGGGGGAGCGCACCGTGGAGGTCTCCTTCGAGGGGCCCTCGTTCGCGCACGCGCCGACGCTGGGCGGCTCCTACGTCGTCCCCAAGCACATCTTCGAGAACCTCGACGTCGAGAAGGACGCGATCGCGGAGCCCGTCGGCTCCGGTCCCTACATGCTCGATCGCTTCTCCGACCAGCTCTACACCTTCCGCCGCAACGAGAAGCACTGGGCGGTGGGCGATTTCGAGGTCCCCGAGCTCTACTACCCCTCGTACTCCACGGAGACCTTCAACACCGCGCTGCAGGCCGGCGAGATCGACTGGTCCGGAGGGTTCGTCGCCAACGTCGACAAGATCTTCGTCGCGAAGGACCCCGAGCACCGCGGCTACTACTACCCGGGCCTGGGCGTGGTGAACCTGACCTTCAACCTCGAGAAGGACCTCTGGCAGGACCTCGAGCTGCGCCGCGGCATCTCGCTCGCGATCGACCGCACGCAGATCGCCGACATCGCGATGCTCGGCTACGTCGGCCCGCCCCATCCCACCGCCCTGCCGCGGCCCACCTTCGAGCAGTACATCGCGAGGAGGTACCAGGGGAAGGAGTTCGAGTTCGACCCCGACAAGGCGGAGAAGGTCCTGGACGACGCCGGGTACCGGCGCGGGGCGGACGGCGTGCGCGCCGCCGAGGACGGCACCAAGCTGGAGTTCCCGCTGCAGATCCCCTCCGGCTTCGTCGACTGGGTGAGCGTCACCCAGGTGCTCAACGAGCAGCTGCAGAAGATCGGCGTCCGCTTCACCCCGCAGGGCGTCTCGATGGAGTCGTGGACGGAGAAGCGCAACGCCGGCAGCTTCGACGTCACGCTCTCCACGGTCTCGGCCGGCGCGAGCCCCTGGTTCATGTACCGCTCGATGCTCTCGAGCGAGCACCGCAGCAAGGACGGCACCGTGCTCGCGAACTTCCAGCGCTGGTACGACGACGACACCGACGAGCTCCTGAGCGCGTTCACCGCGACCGACGACGAGGCCGAGCAGCAGCGGTGCATCGACGGGCTCGAGGACGTCGTCGTCGAGAAGCTCCCGGCGCTGCCGCTGGTGACCGCCCCGAACTGGTTCAACTACAACACCGAGTCCTGGTCCGGATTCCCCGATCCCGACCATCCCTACGCGCTCGGCGCCCCCTACAGCCCGATCGACAGGATCCTGGTGCTGCGCGAGCTCACCCGGACCACCGACTGACGGAGGATGCGATGAAGTACCTCGCGCGCAAGATCGGGCTCTACGTGTTCATCGCGTGGGCGGCCCTCACCCTGAACTTCCTCATCCCGCGGCTCATGCCCGGCGACCCCGTGACCCTGCTGCTCGAGAGCTCCCAGGGGGCGACCGACCCCGAGGCCAAGCAGGCGATCGCCGAGGCCTACGGGGTCAGCGACGACCCGCTGCCCGTCCAGTACATCGACTACCTGAAGGACCTGCTGCACGGCGACCTGGGCACGTCCATCAGCCACTTCCCGGTGCCCGTCATCGACATCATCTCCCGCGCCCTGCCCTGGACCCTCGGGCTCGTGGGCGTGGCGACGATCGTGAGCTTCCTGCTGGGCACCGCCCTGGGCGTGCTCCTCGCGTGGCGCCGCGGCACCTGGTCCGACCACGTGCTGCCGGCCCTCACGTTCCTCAACGCCATCCCCTACTTCTGGATGGCGCTGATCCTGGTGCTCGTGCTCTCGGTCCACCTGAGCCTGTTCCCCAACGCCGGCGGCTACGAGAGGATCCTCTTCCCGGGCTGGACCCCGGAGTTCATCGGCTCGGTCCTCTACCACGCGCTGCTGCCCGCGATCACGATCGTCATCGGCTCCTTCGCCGGCTGGGTGCTCTCGATGCGCAACATGACCGTGACCGTGATGGGGGAGGACTACGTGTCCCTCGCCGAGGCCAAGGGCCTGCCGCCGCGGCGCGTGCTCGTCACCTATGCCGCCCGCAACGCGATCCTGCCCTCGATCACCGGTTTCGCCCTCTCGCTGGGCGCGGTCGTCGGCGGCTCGATGCTCACCGAGGTCATCTTCAACTACCCGGGCGTCGGATACACGCTGTTCAGCGCCGTGCAGGCCCAGGACTTCCCGCTCATGCAGGGCCTGTTCCTCATCATCTCCCTCGCGGTCATCGCCGCGAACCTCGTGGCCGATGTGGCCTACGTGTTCCTGGACCCGCGAACCCGGCAGGGGGCCTGACCCATGTCCACCACGAGAACGTCCCTCACCCGCCTCGTGCCCCGCAGCGGCAAGGTCCGCGCCGGGGTCCTCATCGTCGTGGTGTTCGTGCTGATCGCCGTGATCGGCCCGCTCACCGCCCGCTTCTCCCCGCAGGCGACCTCCTTCGACCTGCTGCGCGCGCCCTCGGCCGAGCACTGGATGGGCACCACCCAGACCGGCCAGGACGTCTATGCGCAGTTCGTCACCGGAGCGCGCGTCTCCCTGCTCGTGGGCCTCGTCGCGGGCGTCGTCTCCCAGGTGTTCTCCGTGATCATCGGGCTGCTCGGCGGGTACCTGCGCGGCGTCGCCGATGACCTCCTGTACATCCTCACCGCGGTGTTCCTGGTGATCCCGGGCATGCCGCTGCTGATCGTCCTCACCGGCTACCTGCCCAGCCGCGGCATGTTCGCGATCGCGGTGGTCATCGCGATCACCTCGTGGGCGGGCTCGGCGCGCGTCATCCGCGCGCAGACGATGTCCCTGCGCGGCCGCGAGTTCGTCGAAGCGGCGCGCGCGAGCGGGGAGTCCCGCACCCGGATCATGTTCGCCGAGGTGCTGCCGAACATGCTCCCGCTGGTCGCCTCCGGCTTCCTGTTCTCGGTGATCGGCGGCATCCTCTCCGAGGCGGGCCTGTCGTTCCTGGGCCTCGGGTCGCTGACCACGGTCTCCTGGGGATCGATGCTCTACTTCGCCCAGAGCGCGCAGGCGCTGCTCTCCGGCGCCTGGTGGTGGTACGTCCCGCCGGGCCTCGCGATCGCCGTGATCGGCGCGGGTCTCGCACTCATCAACTTCGGCATCGACGAGTACGCGAACCCACGGCTGCGCACGGGCTCCTCGCGCCACCGCGCCGTGCGCGGATCACTCGCCGCGGGCGGCGACGCCACCACGGCCGACGCCGCCGCCGGCGGGGCGGCGGTCAGCGCCGGGCCGACGGGTCCGACGGGCCCGGCGGCGCCGAAGGATCCCACGGCGCCATCGTCCCCGGCGACGTCGACGGGCACCGCGCTCGCCGACACCGTGCCGGAGGCGGACCCGGTGATCCGGCCGTCGGACGTGACCGGCGACCCCGTCATCGAGGCCGATCACCTGAGCGTCGACTACCCGACCGAGCACGGCACGGTGCACGCGGTCGACGACGTGACGCTCACCCTGCACCGCGGGGAGATCCTGGGCCTGGCCGGGGAGTCCGGCAGCGGCAAGTCGACGCTCACCAACGCCATCACCCGGATGCTGCGCCCGCCCGCGCGGATCGCCGGAGGATCGGTGACCTACACCGACGCCACCGGTGACCGGACGGACCTGCTCTCCCTGGACGCGCGCGGTCTGCGTGCGATCCGCTGGACCGAGATCGCCGTGGTCTTCCAGAGCGCCATGAACGCCCTGAACCCGGTCACGACGATCCACTCCCAGTTCGACGACGTCATCCGCGTGCACCGGCCCGACCTCGGCCCGGCCCGGCGCACCGAGCTCGCGCGCGAGCACCTGCGCCGCGTGGGCATCGACCCCGAGCGCCTGGGCGCTTACCCGCACGAGCTCTCGGGCGGGATGAAGCAGAGGGTCGCGATCGCGATCGCGCTGGTCCTCGAGCCGGACGTCATCTTCATGGACGAGCCGACCACGGCCCTGGACCTGCTGGTCCAGCGCGAGGTGCTCGATCAGATCGTGCGCCTGCGCGAGGAGTACGGCTTCGCGATCGTCTTCACGACTCACGACCTCGCCCTGCTGCTGGAGATCTCCGACTCGATCGCCGTCATGCGCCGCGGGCACCTGGTCGAGTACGGGCCCGCGGCCGAGATCTACCGCGACGCCCGCCACCCGTACACCCGGAGTCTCCTGGACTCCCTCGAAGCCCTCGGGAGCCTCGCATGAGCATCGCCGCCGCCGACCCCGGCACCCCCGACCCCAGCACCCCGGACACCGCCGCGCGCGGCGAGGTCGTCCTCGAGGGCAGGCACCTCGTCAAGGAGTACGGCGTGGGCGAGCGCCACGGCGTGCTGCGCCGCCGCCGCACCCTGCGCGCCGTCGACGACGTCTCCCTCGAGCTGCGCCGCGGGCAGGTCACCGCGCTGGTGGGCCAGAGCGGTTCGGGCAAGTCCACGCTGGGCCGCCTGCTCGCCCGCCTGGTGCCGCTCACCGGCGGGGAGATCCTCCTGCACGGGGATCGGGTGGCCGGCGGATCGGGCGGAGCCGGCGGCTCGGGCGGCACCTCGTCGCGCGAGTACACCGGGCAGGTCCAGCTGACGCTCCAGGACCCCTTCGCCTCGCTCAACCCGCTGCGCCGGATCAGTTACATCCTGGGTCGCGCCGTGCGGCTGCACCAGGATCCCTCCGGGGCCGACGAGGTGCGTGAGCGCAGCGCGGCGCTGCTCTCGCGGGTGGGCCTCGAGCCGGCCGAGCACTACCTGGACCGCTTCCCGCACGAGCTCTCGGGCGGGGAGCGCCAGCGCGTCTCCTTCGCCCGCGCGCTCGCCGCCGGTCCGTCCGTGCTGCTGGCCGACGAGCCCGTCTCGATGCTCGACGTGACGATCCGCAAGGCCATGCTGGACCTCATCGACGACCTGCGGCGCGAGGAGGACCTCGCGGTCCTCTACATCACCCACGACCTGGGCAGCGCGCGCCGCTACTCGAGCGAGGTCCTGGTCATGCACGAGGGGTGCGTGGTGGAGCGCGGGGAGTCCTCGCAGGTCATCAGCGATCCGCAGGACGAGTACACACGGCGTCTGCTCGCGGCCGCCCCGGATCCGCGGCGCTCGCTCGGGACGCCCGGCGACTGATCCTTCGGTCCGCGGCCCACGCGAGCACCCCGAGCGCGATCCCGACGAGGTCGGCGAGGACGTCCCCCGGGTCGGCCGAGCGGTGGGGGAGCAGCGCGCCCTGGAGGACCTCGATGAGCACGGCGTGGACCGCGGCGGCGAGCACCACCCAGCCGATCGGGAAGCGCGCCGCGGGCGCGAGCAGGCGGCCGAACGCCCAGACGGTGAGCGCGAAGACGCCCACGTGGTAGACCGTGTCGATGCCCACGGGGCCCGCCGGCCCGGTGTCGGGGACGCTGGGCAGGTAGAAGCCGAGGTTCGCGAGGAGCGCGAGGCCCGCGACGAGAAGGCGGCCGCGGGAGCTCACGCGCGCTGCCCTGCCGGTGCCGATGCAGACGCCGGGGCGAAGGCGAGGCGCGCCATCTCGCGGCGCGCGCCGAGCACCTCGAAGCGCTCGCGACGGGGGTGCACGCGGTTGGTCAGCAGCGCGGCGATCGCGCCCGTGGCGGGGTCCGCCCACAGGGCGGTGCCTGTGAACCCCGGGTGTCCCAGCACGCCGGGCACGAGCGAGCCGTCCGGCAGCTCCTGGCCGACCCTCACCCCGAGCCCCTGGCGCCACGGAGCGCCCGTGGTCGCGGGGAGGGACAGCTGATCGCGTGCGATCTCGCGTCGCAGATCCTCCGGGAGCCGGGGCCCGGGCGCCGTGCCCGCGAGCACGCGCGCGATCGCGAGGGCGTCGTCGAGGGTCGCGAACAGCCCCGCGTTGCCGACGCCGCCGAGGGCCCAGGCGGTCTCGTCGTGCACCGTGCCGCGCACGAGCCCGCGGGGCGGATCCTCCTGGAACTCGGTCGCCGCCGCGCGGTCACGGGCCTGCCCGTCGGGCCACCAGGCGGCGCGGGTCGCGCCGGCCGGACCCAGCACGCGCTCGTCGGCGAGGGCCGGAAGGTCCTTCCCGCCCAGGCGCGCGAGGATCTCGCCGAGCAGGATGAAGCCGATGCACGAGTAGGCGTGGGCGGTGCCGGGCGCGGCGGCGAGCTCCGCGCGGCCGATCTCCGCGAGGCGCTGCTCGCGCGTGCCGACGATGCGCCACAGCGGCATCGTGGGAGGCAGTCCCGCGGTGTGCGTGAGCAGGTGGCGCACCGTGATCCGCGCGTCGGGCACGAGGACCGGATCCAGCAGGTCCGCGGCACTGCCCTCGAGGTCCAGGGACCCGTCCGCGATCAGGGTCGCGGCGGTGAGCGCGGTGACGACCTTGGTCACCGAGGCCATGTCGAAGAGCGTCTCGGGTCCGACGGGCTCCACCGGGCCGACGGCGCCGCCCGGGCCCATCGGGTCGGAGGGATGCACGGGGTCCGCACTCCCGGCAGGGTCCTCGGACAGCGGCGACCCGTCGGCCGCGAAGCTCACGGTGGCTCCGCCGAAGATCCGCAGGGAGCCGCCGTCGGGCGCGTCGAGCCCGCCGATGCCTGCGGCGACCGCGCCCGCGCCCTCGTGGGAGTCCACGACAGCGCCGTCGGCCGCTGCTCCGGCGGCGCCTCTCCGCCCGCCGCGCGCGCCGGCGAGCAGCGCGTCGACGAGGGCCTGCAGGCCCTCCTGCGGGGCGTCGGGCCTCGCGCTCACGTGATCCCCCTCCACACCGGATGCTCCATGGGTGTCCGATCCTGCCACGCCGACTACCCTCGGGAGCGACGACGATCAGCCCGAAGGAGCCTGACATGCCCTCGATCTCCGATCCCGACCGCCTCGACCCGTATCGCGAGGACCCCGGCCAGTCGCCCGGTGCGACCGCCGTGCTGGACCGCGAGACCAAGGAGCGCGAGGAGAAGACCGACGACGGCGACCACGACCGGTTCGCCCACTACGTGCGCCGCGACCGGATCACGCAGGCCGCCCTCGACGGCACGCCCGTGATCGCCCTGTGCGGCAAGGTGTGGGTGCCCGGGCGCGACCCCAAGAAGTACCCCGTGTGCCCGGAGTGCAAGGAGATCCACGACGGCCTGCGCGAGCCCAACGACGGCGGCGACGGATCGGGCGGAGGCAAGGGCGGCTCGGGCGGCGGCCGCGGCGGGTTCCGCGGCTTCTTCGGCGGTCGGCGCTGAAGGACCGCTCCGTCGGCGATTCCTCACATCCCGCCCGCCGTGCCCCGGCGTCGGGATGTCCGGGCGCGGCGGTAACGTGGTCCGCGCTGTGACACCACCGACGACACCCCAGACAAGCGACCCGCACCGGCCCTCGACCGCGGCGGCGCAGTCCCTCCCACCGGCATACCCGGAGCGCGCCGCCTGGGGCACGGCCCCGAAGCTGCGCGCCTGGCAGTCCGATGCCCTCGCGATGTACCGCGAGCGCGCCCCGAAGGACTTCATGACGGTCGCGACGCCGGGCGCCGGCAAGACCACCTTCGCGCTGCAGATCGCCGCGATGCTCCTCGCCGAGGGCACCGTGCGCCGCGTGACCGTGGTGGCCCCGACCGAGCATCTGAAGACGCAGTGGGCGGACTCCGCCGCGCGCGTGGGGATCTCGCTCGACCCGAACTTCACCAACGCCCAGGGGCGCCACGGCGCCCACTTCCAGGGCGTCGCGATCACCTACGCGCAGGTCGGCATGAATCCGATGCTGCACCGGGCCCGCACGGAGTCCGAGCGCACCCTGGTGATCCTCGACGAGATCCACCATGCCGGTGACGCCCTCACCTGGGGCGACGGCGTGCGCGAGGCCTTCGGCCCCGCCACCCGGCGCCTGGCCCTGACGGGCACCCCGTTCCGCTCGGACGACTCGCAGATCCCCTTCGTGGTCTACGAGGAGGACTCCGAGGGCTTCCTGCGCTCGAAGGCCGACTACTCCTACGGCTACGCCGACGCGCTGCGGGACAACGTGGTGCGCCCCGTCATGTTCATGACCTACTCGGGGCGCATGCACTGGCGCACGAAGACCGGCGACGAGGTCTCCGCGCAGCTCGGCGCGATCGAGACCAAGGACATCACCCAGCAGGCCTGGCGCACCGCGCTGGATCCCAAGGGCGAGTGGATCCAGGCGGTCCTCGCCGCGGCCGACAAGCGCCTGACGGAGATGCGCCGCCACGTGCCGGACGCGGGCGGCCTGGTCATCGCGACCGACCAGAAGACGGCGCGCGCCTACGCGGCGACCCTCCACGACATCACCGGCGAGGAGATCACGACCGTCCTCTCGGACGACGCGGGCGCCGGCAAGCGCATCGAGGCCTTCTCGGACTCCGATGACCGCTGGATGGTCGCCGTGCGCATGGTGTCCGAGGGCGTGGACGTGCCGCGCCTGGCCGTCGGCGTCTACGCGACCTCGACCGCGACCCCCATGTTCTTCGCGCAGGCCGTCGGCCGCTTCGTGCGCTCGCGGACCCGTGGCGAGACCGCGAGCATCTTCCTGCCCTCGGTGCCGATCCTCACGGCTCACGCGGCCGCCATGGAGGAGGAGCGCGACCACGTCCTGGATCTGCGTCCGCCCGAGGGCGATGCGGAGACCGGGCTCGACGAGCACCTGATCGAGGAGGCCAACCGACCCGAGCAGGCCTCCGACCAGCTCGAGCTGTCCTTCGAGGCCCTCGAGTCCCAGGCGTCCTTCGACCGCGTCCTCTTCGACGGCGGCGAGTACGGCGCCGGGGGAGACGCCGGCAGCGAGGACGAGCAGGAGTTCCTGGGCATCCCGGGCCTGCTCGATGCCGACCAGATGCGCACCCTGCTGCAGGAGCGCCAGGCCAGTCAGATGGCCCGCCGCTCGAAGAAGGGCGAGGGGGCCGCGAGCGAGGCGGACCGGGCGATCCCCGTCGTCGACCACCGGCGGCTCATGGACCTCCGCAAGGAGCTCTCCTCCCTGGTCTCCGCGTGGGCCCGCAAGTCCGGCACCCCGCACGGCCAGGTCCACAACTCCCTGCGCTCGCGCTGCGGAGGGCCCGCCGTGCCGCAGGCCAGCGCCGAGCAGATCGAGGAGAGGATCGCGGTCGTGCGCGGATGGTTCGTCGGCCGCCGCTGAGGACCGGGCCCGCACACCGCTGGGACCGAGCTGACCGCTCCGTCCCAGCCGCTTCGTAGAATCGACGGACCACGCGGTCCACGCGACCCCGGAAGGAGGACGCCGTGCACGGACACGATCCCGACATCGACACCGACACCGACACGGGCGGCGGCTCGCGGACCGTCGGCGTCCTCGACCCCGAGCGCGCCGCGCAGGCCGAGGACCTCGAGGACGGCCCCTGGCAGACGGTCGTCTGGAACGACCCCGTGAACCTCATGAGCTACGTCGTGCACGTCTTCCGCACCTACTTCGGGTTCAGCCGCGCCCGCGCGCACGAGCTCATGCAGCAGGTCCACGAGCAGGGCAGGGCCGTCGTCTCGCGCGGCTCGCGCGAGCGCGTGGAGTCCGACGTGCAGGCCATGCACTCCTACGGCCTGCGCGCGACCCTCGAGCGCACGGAGGAGGGCTGATGGCCCACGCGTTCCGCCCCCGCCCGGGAGGCGACATCGCCTGCCGCCTGGACGGCGAGGAGAAGGCGATCATCAGCCAGGTCGCCCAGGAGGTCGCCGAGCTCATCCGGCACGACCTCGACCTCCGCGAGGAGCCCGGGGCGGTGCGCGCCGCCGCCGGCTCGGACGACCCCCTCGAGCGCCTCGAGGCCGAGTTCGCGCAGTCCTCGGTGCGCGCGCCCCGCGACACCGCGGTGCGCCGGCTCTTCCCCGACGCGAGCACCGACGCCGCCGTCGCCGAGGAGCTGCGGCGCCTGGGCCAGCAGGACCTCGCGACCGAGAAGATCGAGGACCTCACCCACCTGGTGCGCACCCTCGACGGCAGCGGCCCGGGCGACGGCGAGGTCACCGTCCCCGCCGACGACGTCGCCTCCTGGCTGCGCGCCCTGAACGACGTGCGGATCGTGCTGGCGGACCGGCTCCACATCGCGAACGACGGCGACTTCGAGACCCTGCGCATGCTCCAGCAGATCGGGGAGCGCGTCGAGGACGCGCCCCCGCTCGAGGACGAGGACGGCGTGGCCGGGGCCGACGTCGTCGCGGCCGTCTACGAGCTGCTCACGTGGCTGCAGGAGAGCCTGCTGCGCGCGATCGACGAGTACTGATCGGAGGGCCGGTCGCGGCCCCGCGGACGGTGTGATGTCCCGCGCACTGAGTGCGTCCTCACTGAGGGCTGAAAGGATCCTGCCTACTGTGGGGCAGATGAGCAACGCGCCGATCGGGATCTTCGACTCCGGGGTCGGGGGCCTCACGGTCGCCCGAGCGATCCTGGACCAGCTGCCGCGCGAGGAGCTCCTCTACATCGGGGACACCGCGCACACGCCCTACGGCCCCCGTCCCATCGCGGAGGTCCGCGCCCTCGCGCTGGGGATCATGGACGACCTCGTCGAGCGCGGCGTGAAGATGCTCGTGATCGCCTGCAACACCGCGAGCGCCGCCGTGCTGCGCGACGCCCGCGAGCGCTACGACGTCCCCGTCGTCGAGGTCATCCAGCCCGCCGTCCGCCGCGCCGTGGCCGCGACCCGCAACGGCCGCGTCGGCATCATCGGCACCCAGGCGACCGTGGGCTCCCGCGCCTACGACGACGCCTTCGCCGCCGCCCCGAGCCTGCAGATCACCTCCGCCGCCTGCCCGCGCTTCGTCGAGTTCGTCGAGCGAGGCGAGACCCAGGGCGACGAGGTCATCGGGATCGCCGAGCAGTACCTGGCGCCCGTCCAGGAGGCGGGCGTGGACACGCTCGTGCTGGGCTGCACCCACTACCCGATGCTCACCGGCCCCATCAGCTACGTGATGGGATCCGAGGTCACCCTGGTCTCCTCGGCCGAGGAGACCGCCCTGGACGTCTACCGCCAGCTCGTGGCCGGCGGCATCCAGCGCACGGACCCGAACCCCCCGGCGCACGTCTTCGCCGAGACGGCGCCGCACGACGGCACGCCCTCGATGTTCTCGCGCCTCTCCCGGCGCTTCCTGGGCCCGTCCGTGACCATGACCGCGACCCTCCCGGTGGTGACCCCATGAGACTGACCGTCGTCGGCTGCTGCGGCAGCTTCGCCGGACCCACCGGCGCCGCCTCGAGCTACCTCCTCGAGCAGGAGGACGAGGACGGCCGCACCTGGCGGATCCTCCTGGACCTCGGCAGCGGCGCCTTCGGGCCCCTGCAGGCGCACATCGACCCCGCGACGCTGGACGCCGTGGTGATCTCCCACCTGCACCCCGACCACTTCCTGGACCTCACCGGTCTCGAGGTGTTCTGGGCGTACAACGCCCGTGACCTGCCGCGCCTGCCGATCTTCGCCCCCGACGGGCTCGCCCACCGCCTGCGCGCGGTGCTGGGCCGGGAGGGCGACGTCCCGGACGGCGTCACCTGCGTGCCCTTCGACCACCGTCCGATCCGTGACGGCCAGGAGATCGAGATCGGGCCGTTCCGCATCGAGATCGGCGCCGTCCGCCACACCGTCGAGTCCTTCGGGATGCGCGTCGCCGCGGGCGGCGGCGTGCTGACCTACTCGGGCGACACCGACACCTGCGACCGCCTGCTCGATCTCGCGCGCGGAGCCGACGTCTTCCTGTGCGAGGCCGGGTACATCGAGGGCCGCGACGACCGCTTCTCGGGCGTCCATCTCACCGGCCGGCGCGCGGGGGAGGCCGCCGCCGCCGTCGGCGCCCGCAGCCTCGTGCTCACCCACATCGCCCCCTGGACCGACCCGGAGGTCACCCTGGCCGAGACCCGCGCGGTCTTCGACGGGCAGATCACCATGGCCCGCCCGGCGCTCGTGGTCGGGACGGAGTCCGTGCGCGCGCTGCCCTGAGCGGAGCCCGCTCCTGAGCGGAGCGCACGGCCCCCGGGCCGATATCCTCGACTGCGTCCCGCGGGCCCCGCCCGCCACCCGAGCAGCGAGAGAGGTGCGCGGCCCATGAGCGCGACCACCCCCGAGACCCCCCGCACCGGTCCGAGCACCGACGGCCCCCGCGTCGACGGCCGCACGGCCGATGAGATGCGCGAGGTGAGGATCACCCGCAACTGGCTCGATCACGCCGAGGGCAGCGTCCTCGTCGAGTTCGGCCGCACCCGCGTGCTGTGCGCGGCCTCCTTCACCGAGGGGGTGCCGCGCTGGAAGAAGGGCTCAGGCAGCGGCTGGGTCACCGCCGAGTACGCGATGCTGCCGCGCGCGACCTCCACCCGCTCCTCCCGCGAGAGCGTGAAGGGCAAGATCGGCGGACGCACCCATGAGATCTCCCGCCTCGTCGGCCGCTCCCTGCGCGCCGTCGTGGACATGGAGGCCCTGGGCGAGAACACGATCCAGCTGGACTGCGACGTCCTCCAGGCCGACGGCGGCACCCGCACCGCCGCGATCACCGGCGCCTACGTGGCCCTCGCCGACGCGATCTCCTGGGGCAAGCTGCACGCCGCCGTCCCCGCCGCCCGCGAGGTCCTCACCGACTCCGTCTCCGCCGTGAGCGTGGGCATCGTCGACGGCGAGGCGCTCCTGGACCTCGAGTACCGCGAGGACGTCAAGGCCGAGACCGACATGAACGTCGTCGTCACCGGCTCCGGCTCCTTCGTCGAGGTCCAGGGCACCGCCGAGGGCGCGCCCTTCGACCGTGCCGAGCTGAACACCCTGCTGGACCTCGCCGTCGGCGGCTGCGCCGACCTCTCGGCGCTCCAGCGCGAGGCGCTCGAGGGCCGGCGATGAGCCTCGCGGACGGGAACCGGGGGACCGGCGGGACGCAGATCCCCGCGGACGCCCGCATCATCATCGCGAGCCACAACCAGGGAAAGCTCCGCGAGCTGCAGCAGATCCTCGAGCAGATCGTCCCCGGCTTCGAGGACGGCATGCTCGTCTCGTCGGCCGGCCTCGAGCTCCCCGACGTGGTCGAGGACCGCGTGACCTTCGAGGGCAACGCCCTGCTGAAAGCCCGCACGGTGAGCGCGGCGACGGGCCTGATCGCGGTGGCCGACGACTCCGGTCTCGCCGTCGACGTGCTCGGTGGCAGCCCCGGGTTCCTCTCCGCCCGCTGGTCGGGGCGCCACGGCGATGACGAGGCCAACAACGACCTGCTCCTCGCCCAGATGGGCGACGTGCCCGCCGAGCATCGCGCCGCGCGCTTCGTGTGCGCGGCGGCGCTGGTCGCGCCCGACGGCACCGAGCGCGTCGAGCGCGGCGAGATGCCGGGCCGCCTGCTCACGGAGCGCCGCGGAGAGGGCGGCTTCGGCTACGACCCGCTCTTCGTGCCGGCCGACCAGGCCGAGGGGCAGGAGCGCACCGCGGCCGAGCTGAGCCCCGAGGAGAAGAACGCGATCTCCCACCGCGGCAAGGCGTTCCGCGCGATCGCGGGGGACATCGCCCAGCTGCTGCGCTGAGCGGGCGCCCGGCCGGGCCCGACCCGCAGGGCGGGACCGGCCGGGATCTCAGACCAGCCCGGCGTGGGCGAGGGCGCGGCGCACGACCACGTCGTGACCGTTGTCGAGCTCGGAGAGCACCTCGCCCTCGCGCAGCTCCTCGACGTCGAACCAGGTGAGCTCGAGCGCGTCCTCCTGCGGGGCCGCCTCGCCGTCCACGGGCACGATGTACGCGAGAGAGATCGCGTGCTGCCGCGGGTCGGTGAACAGCGACTGGCCGGGCGTCGGGAAGTACTCGGCGACCGTGAACGGCACGGGCGAGACGGGGATCCGCGGCATCGCCATCGTGCCGAGGTCCTTCTCCACGTGCCGGGCGATGGCCTCGCGCAGCGTCTCGTGCACGAGCACGCGGCCGGAGACGATCGCGCGGATGATCCGTCCGCTCCCGGATGCGCGCAGCAGCAGCCCCACCTGCGTGATCGCGCCGTCGACGTCGGTGCGCACGGGCACCACGTCCACGTAGGCGATGGGCAGGGCGCGGCGCAGCTCGGCCATCCTCTCGGGCTCGAACCAGGCGCCCTCGGCGTCCACGGCGGTGCGGCTCATGTGTCCTCCTGGAAGGTCGGGGAGTGGTGCGGCTCAGAGTCCGTAGGGACGCAGGTGGTGCTCGGAGAGCGGGAAGCGCGGCGAGGCCCCCACGGGCGCGGTGCGCGCGGGCTCCTCGGCGGCCTCTCCGGCGATCATCTCGACCTGCCACGACTCGCCCTCGTGGCGCAGCAGGGACAGTGCGCCGTTGGGGATCGAGGGCAGGTGCGTCCCGGTGACGCCGGAGAGCAGCAGGCGGATGAAGGTGCCGTGGGCGACCACGAGCACGTTCTGGTCGGCGAAGCGCTCGGCGAGATCGTCGAGCGCGAGGTAGCCGCGATCGGCGACGGCCTGCAGGCCCTCGCGCCCGGGGAACGCGCGCCCGGGGTAGCGGGCCTCCATCTCGGCGACGTCGTGCCCCTCGGCCTCGCCCCAGTCGATCTCCGCCAGGCGTGGATCGGTCCCGACGAAGGAGATGCCGTGGTCCTCGGCGATGATCCGCGCGGTCTCCTCCGCGCGCCCGAGCGGGGAGGAGACGGCCGCGTCCCAGGCGATGTCCGGCGCGCCGTCCAGCGCGTGGTGCGCCTGCTCACGGCCGGTCGCGTTCAGCGGGATGTCGCTCGAGCCCTGGAACAGGCCCCGCAGGTTGTAGTCGGTCTGCCCGTGTCGCACGAGGCCGAAGAGGGTCATCGTCGGGAACGCTCCTGAGGACGAAGAGGGATGGGGCCGACGGGGCGGCGGATGCCGCGCATCGTCATCCCGGCCAGGGTAGCCGTCCGCGGCGGTGGTCCGGTGTCCAGGGTCAGGGGGCGTGCGGGCGGGTGGACGGAGGGGATCGGCGCTTCGCGGCTGAGGCGGCGTCGCTGGCGACGGAAGTGCGCGGGGAGGGCAAAGGGAGGGTCTCGTGTCCCGTCGTGCTGAGGGGTTCTCGGATGCATTCATCGGTTCCTCCACAGGGGGTGTTTTCCACGGGGTTATCCACTGCGGGGTGGCGGATGCAGACGAAGCGGGGAATATCCGCAGGTTTATCCACATTCTCGATTGAGCTCTGGTTTTCGGTGGCGCGGCGGGATAGAATCGGACATATCGAGAGCGGACGGCAACGACTTCATTGGTGAGGTCGACGAATCTTGTGATTGCGCCAGTCGAATCAGTGTCCCGATCAAGATATCTCGTGTGGGGCCGTGGAATGCCGGGGAAGGGGGCGGGTGACATGAGTGCGGTGGAGCAGCCGGAGTCGCAGGGTCGTCTGGACCTTCCCGGAGAGGCGGCAATCGAGTCGACGTTCACGATCCTCGATGACTTGGAGAAGATGTCCGAGCGTCAGCGGGAGGACATGCATGTCCACACGCCCCGGTTCGTGGCCGCGCCCCCGGAGGGTGTGAAGCCCTTGTTCGTCGTGAAGGAATCCAAGAAGCCTGTCTGCCGTGATGTCGTGGCGCGCAGGGTGAAGGCCCGCCCGGATGCGGAGCTCACCGCGCAGGTCCGTGCCCTGTGGGACGAGGGCGTCGACGAGTCCTATGAGCTCTCCCGCCGGTTCGTGGCCCTGGCACCGTTCTGGGCGGGACGCGAGGACATGGACGCCGACCCCTTTGAGGTCGAGCAGAAGGACCTGATGGTCGCTGTCGCGATGCGGTGCACCCGCGGCCAGGCCGCCAAAGCCATCACCGACGCCCACCGGGCCGTGGACCTCCTGCCTCGCTGCACCCAAGCCCTGGAGGCGGGTGAATTCCCTGCGGAATGGTTCCGGACCCTGCTGCGGCGCACCGCGGATTTCACGCCGGCGGAAATGGTGCTGGTGGATGTCACGGTCGCCTCGTGGTGTCTGGCGATCATGCCGAGAGTGTTCACGAAATGCCTCGACCTCCTGGTGACGAAGATTCAGCAGCGACACCCGAAAGAACCCGAAGAAGTCTCCGCGACCCGCCGCCGCATGGTCCTGGACCCCGGAACACTCGACGGCGTGGCCTCCCTGCGGATCATCGGCCCGGCCCCGGAGATCAAAGCCCTCGCCGGGAAGTTCGATCAGGCGGCGCGGGCGATCCAGAACGCCCAGCGTCACGCCCTGATGGAGGGCACGGAGATCCCGCTGGATCCGGATCGTCAGGTCGAGAACGAGGGCATGCCCCTGTCGCTGAACCTGATCCGGTACCACCTCGCCCACGCCGCCCAGCTCGACACCGGCGGCATCACCGTGCCCGAAGCCAGATTCCGTCTGAACGTCCTCGTCCCCTTCCTCACCCTGGCCGGCGGCGACGACGCACCGGGTGTGCTCGAGGACGGGACCCCGATTCCCGCGCAGATGGCGAGAGAGATCGCCGGGAAGAGCGAGGAATGGTTCCGAGTCCTCACAGATCCCTCGAGCGGGGAGTTTCTGCCGCGGCCGGCGGACAAGTACCGGCCCACGGGGGCGATGCTCGAACACCTCCGCCTGCGCGGCCAGTCCTGCGGCGTCCCCGGCTGCGAACGCGCCGCTTCCGTGGCCTCCGAAGCCGACCACATCGTCGAGTACAACCATGCCGATCCCGTGTGTGGTGGTCGGACGGCGGTGGAGAACCTGCACTTCCTGTGCTGGTTCCACCACGCGATGAAAACCGCAGGCAAACTCGACCCCGTCCGCGTGGAGGCCGACGAATCCCCGGCAGGGACCGCGGGCACCGTGTGGGAGATGCATGAACGCTTCCGCGTATTCCGCGAAGACGACACCGACCTCCTCACCCCACAAGCCGTCGCACAGCTCGACGCGGTCTGGGACTCGATGCAACGCAGGCAGGACGACTTCACGCAGCAACGCGAGGCAGAGGACGGGACCAGCGCAGAGGCACCGTCTCCCGATCCCTCGCGCCTGGACTCGCCGTGGCCGATCCGGCCCGGGCCACCTGACCCTTGGCCACGCGTGGACATGGACCACGCCGGAGCAGCTGACCTGGAAGAAGTCCCCGTCGAGAAACCCGTTCGGCGCCGATACCAACCGCTCCCGACGTTCCACTACGACGGAGACATCCCCATCAGCGCCACCACCCGAAAACCACGCAAGCGACAGGATCCGCCTCCGAAGTTCGACCCCGGACCACCACCCTTCTGACGGGCCGAGTCGGTCCGCCCCTCGCAGGGGATCCAGGTCAGAACCCCACCTGTAGAGGGACACACCACCGTGCCCCTCTACACGCACGCCCGAAAACAGGGTGCGGGCCCGGGCTGGCAACCGCAGCGTGCCACTGCCTCGCATCCGAGGTCCGCACGAAATGTGGGATAGGTGCGCGAGGCGGGACTCGAACCCGCACGCCCTCGGGCACTGGAACCTAAATCCAGCGCGTCTGCCAGTTCCGCCACTCGCGCGCCGCACCAGAGTAGCGGTCCGGACGCGGCAGCTCCGTGTGCACGATACGATCGGATCCGTCAGCACCCGACGACCCGGAGGCAGCCGTGGCCAAGAAGAACAAGGTGTCCCTGGAGGACATGCGCCAGGAGGCGACGAGGCGCCAGGACAACCTGGCCTCGGACATCGACGAGCTCGTGGACCGCGTGAACCCCAAGAACGCCGTCGCCCGCTGGGCCAACGAGGCCGTCAGCACCGTGAAGGGCCTCTTCCGCCGCTGACCCGCAGCGCACATGCTCGCCCCCGGCGCGGAACGTTCCGCGTACCGGGGGCGAACTGCGTCCGAGGACCCGCGCCCCGCTCACCGTCCGCGTCAGCCGCGGATCTCCCCGTCGACGTAGACCCACCCCGGCGCCTCCTCCACCCGCCGGAATCGCGAGCGCTCGCGCAGACGCACCTTGCCCGCGCTCCCACGCGCGATCGCCACGAACTCCACGACTCCCTCCGCATCGCCAGGACCGCCCGCGACCACGTCCAGGATCCGCAGCTTCTGCCAGCGCAGGTCATCGTCGTCCGACGCCTCGAGCTCCGCGGCCGACGGGCGCTGCGCCGCGTCCCAACTGCGCCGAAGGTGCGCGGTGTCACCGAGGGCGAAGGCCGAGAAGCGCGATCGCATCAGCGCCTCGGCGGTCGGGGCGTGATGATCGCCGGCGAGGATCGGTCCGCAGCAGGAGGCGAAGGCCTCTCCGCTGCCGCAGAGGCAGGAATCATCAGGAGCGGGAGTCGGATTGGGCTCAGGGGAGGGGGCCGGAGCAGCAGCAGCCGCAGGACCAGCGCCACGCTCGCGGCCGTCGTGCCGCAGGGAGTCGCCGGGGTCATTGGAGGGGCCGGGGGAGGGCATCGCCCCAGTATCCCGCGGAGCCCACCGACTGCGAAGATGACGAGCATGACCTCGCATCTCCCGCCCTGGACTCTGCCGGATGGCCTCGTCGCGAGCACGGAGGCGCCCGCCGTCGACGAGTACGTGCGCCTGCGCATCGCCTCCGGGCTCAGCCCGAGGACTCCCGAGCAGGCGGCGCCGATCCTCGCAGGCAGCTGGGCCTGGCAGATCGTGCGCGACGCCGACGGGGCCCTCGTCGCGATGGGCCGGGTGATCGGCGACGGCGGGTGGTACTTCCACATCGCCGACATGGCGACCGCGCCCGCCCAGCAGGGCCGCGGCATCGGCCGCGTCCTCCTGGACCTCCTCATCGAGAGGATCCGCGCCGCCGCCCCGCCCGACCCCTACATCACGCTGATCGCCGATCCGCCCGGGCGCCGGCTCTACGACGCGACCGGCTTCGTGGACGTCGCCCCGTCGCTCGGCATGCGGCTCGCGGGGCGCTGATCCCGGTCTCCACCACCCGCGCCCCGGCCTCCACCACCCGCCCCTCGCCCGTAGGCTCGTGCGCATGAAGCCCTTCGCCGTCGAGCCCGACGACCCCCGCAGCCAGCTCGAGCGGATGCTCGCCGGGGACTGGTACATCGCCGACGACCCCGACATCCAGCGGCAGTTCCGTCGCGCCCTGCGCGAGACCGCCCGTTTCAACGACGTCTACGCCCAGGATCCCGACGCCTCCCAGGGCATCCTCGGCGGCCTGCTCGGAGGCCTGGGGGAGGGGGCCCACGTGCGGGCGCCCCTGCGCGCCGACTACGGCAGTCGGCTGTTCATCGGCGCCGGCACCTTCGTGAACTTCGGGCTCGTCGCACTCGACGTCGTCGACGTCCGCATCGGCGAGCGCTGCCAGCTGGGCCCGAACATCCAGCTGCTCACCCCGATCCACCCGCTCGAGCGCGAGGCGCGCGCCCAGGGCTGGGAGGCGGCCGAGCCGATCACGCTCGAGGACGACGTGTGGCTGGGCGGCGGCGTCATCGTCTGCCCCGGCGTCACCATCGGCGCGGGATCCGTGATCGGCGCGGGCTCTGTCGTGACGTCCGACGTGCAGCCCGGCGTCCTCGCCGTGGGGAGCCCCGCACGGGTGGTCCGGGAGCTCTGAGCGTCCGGTAGCCTCGGGACGATGCCGGTCGCGCACCGGCGCCCAGACCCCATCGAAGGAGCAGCACCATGTCGTCGACGTCCCTCGCAGGCAAGACCGCCGTCATCACCGGATCCTCGCGCGGCGTCGGCGCGGACACCGCGAAGCTGCTCGCCGCCCAGGGCGCGGACGTGGTCATCAACTACCGGCAGAAGGCGCCCCGCGCCAACAAGGTCGTCAAGGAGATCGAGGAGGCCGGCGGCCGCGCGATCGCCGTCGGCGCCGACCTCACCAGCCCCGAGGAGGTGCGCGGCCTCATGCGCGCGGCCGTCGACGCCTTCGGCAGCCTGGACGTGCTGGTCCTCAACGCCTCCGGCGGCATGGAGGCCGACCTCGGCGAGGACTACGCGATGCGCCTGAATCGCGACGCGCAGCTCGACGCGCTGCTCGCCGGCACCGAGCTCATGACCGACGGCGGCCGCGTCGTCTTCGTGACCAGCCACCAGGCCCACTTCATCCGCGACGTCGAGACCATGGACCAGTACGTCGCGGTGGCGCTGTCCAAGCGCGCCGGCGAGGACGCCCTGGTCGAGCGCATCCCCGAGCTCGAGGCCAAGGGCATCGACCTCGTCGTCGTCTCCGGCGACATGATCGAGGGCACGGTCACCGCGACCCTGCTGAACCGCGCCGAGCCCGGCGCCCTGGACGCGCGCCGCGAGGCCGCCGGCCGCCTGTACTCGGTCGCCGAGTTCGCGGCCGAGGTCGCGAAGATGGCCACGGCCGACGTGAAGACCGGGCACGTGGAGCTCGTCGGCGGCGCCGAGGACTTCCTCGCCCAGTCCACGGATTCCTGAGCGGGGACGCCACGCCGCCCGCATCCGGGGATCCCGCCGCGCCCCGCGGCGAGACCGCCCCGCCCGAGCGCTCCCCGCACGAGCATCCGCCGCGCCGGTTCGAGCCGCTGCCCGTGCTGCGGTCGCTGGCGCTCGTCGCGGTGGTGCTGCTCATGGTGTGGCTCGCCCTCACCGTGCGCCTGCCCTCGCTGGACGTCCTCCAGCAGCGCCTCGAGGACTACGGCTGGGCGGCCTTCCTAGTCTTCGCCCTGCTCTACGCCGTGGTCGCGCTGACGCCGATCCCGGTGACGATCATGGCGGTCGCGGGCGGCATGCTCTTCGGCGTGCTCGAGGGAGGCGTGCTCTCGATCGTCGGCGTGATGCTGGGCTGCTGGGGCGCCTACTGGATCGCCCGGCTGCTGGGCCGCGGCGTCGTCGGCAAGATCCTGGGCAGCCATGCCCGCACCGTCGGTGACCGGCTCGAGAACGGCGGCTTCGCCGCGGTCTTCCTCCTGCGGGTGATGCCGGGCCTGCCCTACTGGCCGGTGAACTACGGGGCGGGAGCCTTCGGCATCACCCAGCGCGAGTTCCTCACCGCCTCGCTCATCGCCTGCATCCCCGGCCAGGTCTCGCTCGTCGCGATCGGGGCCTTCCTCGCCGACCCGGGAGTCATGATCGGCGTCGTCCTCGCCGCGTCGTGGGCGGTCGTGATCGTGATGACGATCTGGGGCTACCGCGCCTTCCGCGGCACCGCCCGTCGGCCCCTCCCCGGGTCGCGGCCCCACGGAGACGGGAGCCGGGCTGCGGCCGACGGGAGCGACGCGGACCCCGGGGACGTCGCGGACGACCAGGCCTGATGCCCGCGCCGCGGACCACGCGCCCGACCGGACGCGGCGCGTCGTCCGGGCCGCCGGTCTCCCGCACCGACCCCGCACCTGGACCGGCCGTGCGATGACGTATTCTCTGCCGGTGAGGCGGATCGGACAGGTCGTTCAAATCGGACTCGCCCGGCCCGTCCCGGACGGAGAGAGCAGTCCGTCGGACCAGCCGCAGGAGTGACGAGGGGAGACGCATGGGGGAGCAGGGGACTCGCGTGCACGCTCGACGCGCCGGCGCCCTCCTGCCCGAGAGCCGGGACCCCATCGCCCAGCGGGTCCTGGACTCCGCGCGCGAAGTGCTCGCCCAGCAGCCCGGCGCCGCGGTGACCCTCGACGAGGTGATCAGCGCCGCGCGGGTCGAACCCGCCGGCGCACGTCGGCTGTGGAGCTCCGACCAGGACCTCATGGTCGGCCTCATCGCCCGGTACCTGCTCGAGGCCTCTCGCCGCGTGTCCCGCGCGCTGCGCGAGGACCCCGGACGCGCGCGGCCCGACCGGCTCTGCCTGCATCTGGTCGAGAGCCTGCGCTCGCGGGTCCTGGTGTGCGCGCTGCAGCGCGCCGACGGGGACCTCCTGGGCGACGCGGTCGACGACCCCCGCACGGTGCAGCTCACGCGGCAGCTCATGCCCGTCGGCCTGGTCGCCGAGATGGTCGGGATCTGGCGCGAGCGCGGCCTGGTGTGCCTCGTGTGCGAGGCCGATCACCAGGCCTTCTCCCTGCAGTGCCTCCTGCGCGGCTTCATGGACCCGCTGATGGCGGGCGTGCCGCTGCACGGCTCGCACGCGCGGGACGACATCGCCACGGAGACCTTCGCCGCCGCCGTCGACCGGGTGCTGGGGCGGGGCCCGGCGAGCGACGGGCCGACGCGTGATCGGCCGGACCGTGACGCCGAGGCGGAGAGCCTCGCCGCCGCCTCGGCCGACGTGCCCCGTCTGCTCGCCGAGCGCACCGCCTCCGTGCACTCCCTGCTGGGGCTGTGACCCGCCGGCCCCTGCCCTGCGTCAGCCGCGCAGCTGCTGGCGGTAGGCGCGGAGGTAGGGGGTCGGGATGGGCGGCTCCGCGACGCGCAGCGCGAGGGCCGTGCGGATCGCGAAGCTCGGATCGCGCAGGAACTCGCGGCCCACGCGCACCACGTCCGCGAGGCCCGTCGCGGTGATCTGCTCGGCCTGCCAGGGCTCGTCGATCATGCCGACGGCCGAGACCGGCATCCCCGCGCCCTGCTTCACGGCCGTCGCGAGCGGCGTCTGGTAGCCGGGGCCGACGGGGATCTGCGCCTCGGGGCTGTTGCCTCCCGAGGAGATGTCCACCATGTCCACGCCGTGCTCGCGCAGCCATCCCGCCACGCGCACCGTGTCCTCGACGTGCAGGCCGTCCTCGACCCAGTCGGTCGCCGAGAGCCGCACCAGCAGGGGCATGCCCTCGGGGATCGACCCGCGCACGGCATCGACGATGCCCAGCAGCAGCCGCGCGCGGTTCTCGAGGCTGCCGCCGTACTCGTCGGTGCGGACGTTGCTGAGCGGGGAGAGGAACTCGTGGATCAGGTAGCCGTGGGCCCCGTGGATCTCGATCATGTCCATCCCGGCCTCGACGGCGCGGCGGGCGGCGGCGACGAAGGCCTCGATGACGCCGTCGATCCCGGCCGCGTCGAGCGCTCGCGGCGCGGCCAGATCGCCGAAGGGCAGATCCGAGGGGCCGACGGTCTCCCAGCCGCCGTCGGCGGCGGGGATCGAGGTGCCGGGCGCCGCGTTTCCCCACTCGCTGTAGGTCGACGCCTTGCGACCCGCATGTGCGAGCTGGATGCCGGCGGCGGCGCCCAGGGAGTGCACGAGGTCGACGACGCCGCGCAGGGCATCGCGCTGCGCGTCGTTCCACAGGCCCAGGTCCTGCGGGCTGATGCGCCCCTCGGGGACCACGCCGGTCGCCTCGACGATCACGGCGCCCGCGCCGCCGCGCGCGAACGAGCCGTAGTGCATGAGATGCCACGGGGCGACGACCCCGTCGGTCTTCTCGACCATGTACTGGCACATCGGCGGGACCCACACGCGGTTGCGCACGGTGAGATCGCGCAGGGTGATGGGGTCGAACAGGGTGCGGCTCATGCCACGGCTCCTCGAAGCTGGGGGACGAGCGCCGCCCGCCGCGTCCGCGCGCCCCAGGGCGAGGGACCTCGCGATGGCGATCCCGGACATGGCAGCGACGCTGACTGACATCGACGAAGTTATACCTCGGTGCGACGGGAGTCCAATAGCTGCGCCTATGGCGGACATGTGTTCGCGTATGGGTCGGGCGGTAGGATGGGGTCGTGACCACTCCCGTCCTCGACCTCAACCTGCTGCGCACCTTCCTCGCCGTCCACCGGGCCGGCTCCTTCACCGCGGCGGCGCGCGCGCTCCGTCTCAGCCAGCCCTCGGTCACCACGCAGATCCGTGCCCTCGAGGCGCAGGTGGACCGCTCGCTGTTCACGCGCCTGCCGCGCGGCGTGGAGCCCACGCCCTACGCGCACGAGCTGGCCGAGCGCGTGCGCGGACCGCTCGACGCCCTCGATGCCCTGCGCACCGACGAGTGCGATCTCGACGGCGTCGCCACCCCCGTCCATCTCGCGGGCCCCGCCGAGCTGCTGTGCTCGCGCGTGCTCCCAGCCCTCGCCCCGCTCGTCGCCGAGGGCGTGCAGCTGCGCACGGCCGAGGGGCTCACCGACGAGCTCCTCGAGTCGCTGCGCGAGGGGGTCCACGACCTGGTGATCACGACCCGTCGGCCGCGGGGCCGAGCGCTCGCGGCGACGCCGCTCAGCGACGAGGAGTACGTGCTGGTCGTCGCCCCCGACTGGGCGCGCCGACTCGAGGGGCGCGGGGACGGGGAGAGCCTTTGCCGTGCGCTGCGGGAGGTGCCGCTCGTGAGCATCGCCGAGGACATGCCGATCGTGCGCCGCTACTGGCGCTCCGTGTTCGGCGCGCAGCCTCCCGGGGCCGCGCTCATCGCCCCCACCCTGCACGCCGTCCTCGCGGCCGTGCGCGCGGGGGCCGGCGCGAGCGTGCTGCCGCGGTCGCTGTGCCGCGAGGACCTCGAGGCCGGGGACCTCGTGGACCTCGGGGGTGAGGACGTGCCGCCCCTGAACACGCTGTTCCTGGTCCAGCGGCCCGGCGCCGAGTGCAATCCTGCCGTGGTCCGCGTGCGCGAGGCCCTCGAGAGTGCCGCGCGCTCCTGGTGAGGGGAGTGAGGGGAGAGGGTCGCCTCAGCGCGGGTCGCCGGTAGCGCCCTCCAGCGCTCTCACGTGCGTCCGGTGCGCGCGCAGGATGAGGAACACGAGCGCGCCCACGCTCACGACCCCGATCAGCACGTGCAGCACCGCGCTCGACGTCGCGTCCCAGGCCGTGTGCAGGACGACCGCGACCACATACGTGAGCGCCAGCTCGAGCACCGCGAGACCCTTGCGCCGTCCCTCGACGAGGTGCCAGACGGCGGCGCAGATCGCGCCCGTCCACGCCACGTGGCCCGCCGGGACGAGGATCGCGCGCAGGACCAGCGTCGAGTCGAGCGCCGCGAGGCCGCCACCGCGCTCGAGCAGGGCGTTGAACCCGTAGCCCATCGTCTCGAGCACCGCGAAGCCCGTCCCGGCCGCGATGCCGACGGCGATCCCGCCGCCGCGGGTGGCGCGGTGCGCGATGGCGAGGACGAGCAGCGGGACGATCAGCTTCGCGGTCTCCTCGATGATCCCGACCAGCAGGATGGATTCCTGGCCGAGGAGCAGCGCCGCGATCGTCTCGAGGAAGCCCGCGAGGGTGACGGCGAGGAGGCCGCCGACGCCGACCGTCAGCAGGACGATCGGGATCGGCACCAGGATCCCGCGGCGCGTGGTCTGCGCGGCCAGCAGAACCGTGAGCGGCACGGTCCCGGCGCCCACGAGCAGCACGGTCGGCAGCAGGGTGGTGTTGCGCGTGAGCAGCATGACCACGAAGACCACGATGTAGGCGAGCACCCCGACGACCAGGACGAACAGCCAGGAGAGGCGCTCGTACCAGGGCGATCCGGGCAGGGTGTGCGGGGCGGCGACGGGCACCGGCTGGGACGTCATCGTCAGGTCCTCGGTTCTCTGGAAGGGGAGGGGGCGGGTGCGGGCGGTCGTGCCCCACGCGCCCACGGAGCGTCCTCGACGGAGATCTCGCGGGCCATCGAGCGCAGGAACGACGTGATCGTCTCGCGCTCGGCGTCGGTGAGGCGCGCGGCGGCCCGGAAGCGACCCGCCTGCTGACGTCCCATGGTCTCCATGGCCGCCTGCCGCGTCGCGGGCGCCACCTCGATCGTGATCGCGCGGCGGTCCGAGGGGTGCGCGCGGCGGTGGACGTGCCCGCCGCGCTCGAGGCGGTCCAGCAGCTTCGTCGTCGAGGCGCTCGAGATCCGCAGCTCCGAGCCCAGGGCCGCGGCCGTCGGCCGCTCGCCGCGATGGGCCGCGGCGATGAGGTAGTGCAGCGCGCGCATGTCCGTCGAGTTCAGCTGCATGTACGCCTCGGAGGCCTCGCGCAGCTCCTCCTCGGTGCGCCGCAGCTCCACGAGGGCCGCCATCAGCTCGTCGATCCCCGTGATCGCCTCGCGCGTGAGCCCCGAGCGGTCCACGAGCTCCCCGGACGGGTCGCTCGCGTCGATGTCCTGCACCCGCCACGGGGAGGGGGAGTGCGGCTCGGGGCTCGTGCTCATGGGCGACAGCGTAGCCACCGCCCGCGACCGGACCGGCGGCGATGGGCGGGGGCGGGGTCGTGATGGGGCGGCGATGGGGTAGATTGCTCGCCAGGCTAGCAATCTCTGGACGGAGTCCTCCATGACCCACCGCGGCACGCCCCCGCCCCGGACCCGCTGGATCCGCGCCGTGCGGATCGTGCTGCCCGCGCTGCTCGTGGTGCTCTGGCTCGCGGGAGCCTCCGTCGGCGGACCCCTGTTCGGCCGCATCGACGAGGTCTCCTCCAACGACCGGACCGCCTACCTCCCGACCTCGGCCGAGGCGACGCAGGTGCAGAAGGCCGCCGAGGCCTTCACCGAGGGGGACACCATCCCCGCGATCGTGGTCGTCACCACCGACGGCGCGGGCGATGGGACGCTCAGCGAGGACCAGCTGCGCGGCGTCCAGGACGCCCTCGCCTCCGCCGAGGACATCGACCAGGCCGCCGGGAGCGCCTCGCCGCCGATCCCCTCGGACGACGGCCGGGCCGTCGAATCCTTCGTGCCCCTGGACGCGGATGCGGACCTCGGCGCGGCGGTCTCCGACCTCGAGACCGCCCTTGCGGCGGACCTGCCCGAGGGGACGACCTCGTACGTCACCGGGCCCGCGGGCTTCTCGGGCGACCTCACGGAGGCCTTCTCCGGCATCGACGGCCTGCTGCTGGGCGTCGCGCTCGCCGCCGTGCTCGCGATCCTCCTGATCGTCTACCGCTCGGCGCTCCTGCCCTTCATGGTGCTCGCGACCAGCATGTTCGCACTGTGCGCGGCGCTCGCGGTGCTCTGGCACCTGGCGAACGCGGGAGTGCTGCTGCTGAGCGGGCAGACCCAGGGCATCCTGTTCATCCTCGTGATCGGCGCCGCCACCGACTACTCCCTCCTCATGGTCGCCCGGTACCGCGAGGAGCTGCGGGCCGTCCCCGACCGCGGCGTCGCGCTGCTGCGGGCGATCCGCGGCACCGCCGAGCCGATCCTGGCCTCCGGCGGAACGGTGATCGCCGCCCTGCTCTGCCTGCTGCTGAGCGACCTGCGCTCGAACTCGACGCTGGGGCCGGTCGCCGCGATCGGCATCGCCTTCGCGATGCTCTCGGCGCTCACCTTCCTGCCCGCGCTCCTGTTCCTCGCGGGGCGCACCGCGTTCTGGCCCCGTCGGCCTCTCTACGACCCCGCCGAGGCCGAGCGCAGCGAGGAGCGGCTCGTGACCCGCGGGCTCTGGGCCGGCGTCGCCCGCCGCGTCGAGCGCCACCCGCGCCGGCTCTGGATCGGTGTGGTGCTCGTGCTGTGCGTCGCCTGCGCGGGCCTGCTCCAGCTGCGGGCCGACGGCGTCTCCCAGTCCGAGCTCGTCCTCGGCGACTCCCAGGCCCGCACCGGCCAGGAGGTGCTCGGCGAGCACTTCCCCGGCGGCTCCGGGAGCCCCGCCCAGATCCTCGTCCCGCAGGGCCAGCTGCAGGAGACGGCGGACCGGCTCCTGGACGCGGACGGGGTGGAGTCGGTGAGCGCACGCTCCTCGGACGCCCCCTCGGGCAGCGCCGCGGTCACGGCCGACGGGATCCGGGGCGGGGCCGCTCCCCGTGTCGAGGACGGCCGCGTGCTGCTCGAGGCGACGCTCGCCGACGCCCCCGACTCCGCGGCCGCCGAGACCACCGTGCGCGACCTGCGCGAGGACCTGCCGCAGGATGCCCTCGTGGGCGGAGAGACCGCCACCGCGATCGACACCGACGACGCCTCCGTGCACGACCGGAACCTCATCATCCCCGTGGTCCTCGCGGTGATCGCGGCGATCCTCGTGCTGCTGCTGCGCTCCCTGCTCGCGCCGCTGCTGCTCATCGCGACCACGGCCCTGTCCTTCGGCGCGGCGCTCGGGGTCTCCGCGCTCGTCTTCGACCACGTGCTCGACTTCCCGGGGGCCGACGCGGCCGTGCCGCTGTACGGCTTCGTGTTCCTGGTCGCCCTGGGCATCGACTACAACATCTTCCTCATGACCCGCGTGCGCGAGGAGTCCCTCGCGCACGGCACGAGACCGGGGATCCTGCGCGGCCTCACCCTCACCGGCGGCGTCATCACCTCGGCCGGGATCGTGCTCGCGGCCACCTTCGCCGCGCTCGCCGTGATCCCGATCCTCTTCCTCGCGCAGCTGGCCTTCATCGTCGCCTTCGGGGTCCTGCTGGACACCTTCGTGGTGCGCACCCTGCTGGTCCCGGCGCTCGCCTTCGACGTGGGGCGCAGCGTGTGGTGGCCCTCGCGGCTCGCGCGCCGGGCGGAACGCGCGGACTGAGCGGTCTGAGCGGACCGAGCCGGCCGTTCCCAGCTCCGGTTCACCTTCTCTCCGTAGCGTCTGCGGTGCAGAGGGAGTACTTCGCCTCGGCGGGCTCGTCAATACGGTCGTGCGATCACGACCCGGGCCGTCGGTTCTGGGGGACCAGGACGAAGGAGACTCTGGCAGCCATCGCATGCCCGAGCCCCTCAGGAGCCCTTCTTGGACGTCTCACCCCTCGTCTGGACGATCACGCTCGCCGTGACCGTCGCCTTCTTCGTCTACGAGTTCTTCGCGCACGTGCGCACCCCGCACGAGCCCTCGATCGGCGAGGCCGCCCGCTGGTCCGCCCTCTACATCGGCCTGGCTCTGCTGTTCGGCGTCGGCATCGGGGTCTTCTCCGGATGGGGATACGGCGGCGAGTACTTCGCGGGCTACCTCACGGAGAAGGCGCTGTCGATCGACAACCTCTTCGTGTTCCTGCTCATCATGACCAGCTTCGCCGTGCCCAGGGTCCATCAGCAGAAGGTGCTGATGATCGGCATCGTCATCGCCCTCGTGCTGCGCGGCGCCTTCATCGCCGTGGGCGCGACGCTGATCGAGAACCTCTCCTGGGCCTTCTACGTGTTCGGCGCGCTGCTGCTCGTGCTCGCCTGGCGCCAGGCCTTCGGCTCCGAGGACTCCGATCCGACCGACGGCCGGAGCATGCGCCTGGTGCGCCGCGTCCTCCCGGTCAGCGACGAGTACGACGGCGGCCGCTTCATGACCCGCATCGACGGCAGACGCTTCGTCACCCCGCTCATGCTCACGGTGCTCACCATCGGCGTGGTCGACGTCGTCTTCGCCGTCGACTCGATCCCCGCGATCTTCGGACTCACCGAGCAGACGTACATCGTGTTCACGGCCAACGCCTTCGCCCTGATGGGCCTGCGTCAGCTGTACTTCCTCATCGGCGGTCTGCTGCAGCGCCTCGTCTACCTCGCGCAGGGGCTCGCGATCATCCTCGCCTTCATCGGCGTCAAGCTCGTGATGCATGCCCTGCACGTGAACGAGCTGCCCTTCGTGAACGGCGGCCAGCCGCTGCTGTGGGTGCCCGAGGTCCCGATCTGGTTCTCGCTGTCCTTCATCGGCCTCGTGGTCGCGATCGCGACGGTCGCGAGCCTGCTGCGCACCCGTGGCGGCACGGAGGGGGCCTCGACATCGGCCGAGGTCGAGCAGGGCGACGCCGAGGTCGACCGCGGGAGCGAGCGCACCCGCTCCTGATCCGGCGCGCCCGGGATCAGTCGCGCAGCACCTGCTCCATCGGTCGGCCCTTGGCGATCTCGTCGACGAGCTTGTCCAGGAAGCGGATCCGCTGCATGAGCGGATCCTCGACCTCCTGGACCTTCACCCCGCACACCGAGCCCGTGATGAGCGCACTCGAGGGGTTCAGCGTCGCCTCGGCGAAGAAGTCCTCGAAGGTCGTGCGCGCGTCCAGGTGATGCTGGATGGTCGCATCCTCGAAGCCGGTCAGCCAGGTGATCGCCGCGCGCACCTCGGCCTCGGTGCGGCCCTTCTTCTCGGCCTTCGTGACGTAGTGCGGGTAGACCTCGGCCACGGGCATGGTGAAGATGCGGTGCATGGGGGCGAGCCTAGTGGGCGGACCGTTCAGCCGCCGGGGCTGATCCTGCCGCGCAGGTCCTCGGGGCCGGCCACCGGGGTCTCGCGCGTCTGGGCGATGAGCTCGCGGGCGGCGTCGACGCTGTCCCACGTGTTCCACAGCAGCACGCCGCGCACCCGTCCGTCGGCCCCGTAGAGGACGACCTCGGCGGACCTGTCCTCGGAGGCGTCCTCGCGCAGGACGCGCGAGGAGTCGAGGTCCCCGATCGCCTCGTAGCCGTCCTCGAGGAGGTCCGACCAGAAGAACGGCGTGTGCTCGTAGGGGGTGAGGTCGCCCGCCATCGCCCGGCCGGCGGCCTTCCCCATGGTCTCGGCGTTGTCGACGTGCTCGACGCGACGCCTGCCCAGCAGGGCGTCGGGGTAGGAGGCGACGTCCCCGGCGGCGAAGACGTCGGCGGCCGAGGTCCTCAGCAGCTCGTCCACGATGATCCCGTCGTCCACCTCGATGCCCGCCTCCTGGGCGAGGGACGTGTTCGGCGTGACGCCGATCCCGATCACGGCCGCATCCGCGGTGATCCCGGTGCCGTCCTCGAGGGCCAGGGTCACGGAGTCCTCGTCCTCCGATCCTCCGGCGAGACGGCCGGTGACGATGCGGGCGCCCTTCGCGGCCAGCTTCCGGGTGACCCGGTCCGAGAGGTCCGGCGGGAACATGCCGGGCTGGACCGTGCCGTGGGGGAGGACCAGCGTCACCTCGACGTCGTTCTGGAGCAGCGCGGAGGCGATCTCGCCGCCGATGTACCCGCCGCCGACCACGGCGACGTGCGCGCCCGGCCTCGCCGCGGCGCGCAGAGCCCGGTAGTCGGCGCTCGTGCGGTAGTGGATGACGCGCGGGCCCGGCGCGATCGGGCCGGTGCGCGGCGACGCGCCCGTCGCGATCAGCAGGTGCTCGAAGCCGATGCGGGTGCCGTCGGCGAGTTCGACGCGATGCCCGTCCGGGTCGATCGCGGCGACCGTGCTCGAGGTATGAAGCTCGACGCCCTCTCCGGTCACATCCAGGAGCGAGTCCTCGAGAGACGCGTCGGCGTCCAGCCACAGGGTCTTGGACAGATCGGGTCGGTAGACGGGAGGGTCGGGCTCCGCGCCGAGGACGACGATCGAGCCGGTGCCATCCTTCTCGCGGATGCCCGCAACGGCGCTGGCCGCGGCGACTCCCGCGCCGACGATCACGTACGGGTAGGAATCCTGGAACTGCGTCATCGCGGCCTCCTCGTCGTGTCCTGCCACGACCCTAGTCCCGTGCCGACGCCCGCGTGAGGGGCGAGGGCTCGGCGGTTCCCGTGCGCGCCTTCCCCACCGTGTCGGGGAGATCACAGGAGTACGGTGCACGAGCGGTTCCTGGACGACGGCGCCCAGCGCACCCGTTCATCGAGCACGCAGGAGGAGTTCTTTGAGCACGATCAGCTATACGCCGCAGAAGTGGCGTCCCGAGCAGGTCACCATCACCGAACCCTCGGTGATCCGTCGCGCGATCGGCGCCGCGGCCATCGGCAATATCACGGAGTGGTACGACTTCGGCGTCTACGGATATCTGCAGGTCACCATCGAGGGAGTCTTCCTCCCGAAGAACGCGGGAGCCGCCGGCGCGATCATCGTGGCCGCACTGTTCGCCGTCGCCTTCCTGGTCCGCCCTCTGGGCGGCATGTTCTTCGGCCCGCTCGCGGACCGCATCGGACGCAAGTCGGTCCTCGCCACCACGATGATCATGATGGCGCTGGGCACCTTCCTCATCGGCGTCCTGCCCGACTACGCGACGATCGGCCTCGCCGCTCCGTTCCTGCTGCTGGCCTGCCGGCTGATCCAGGGCTTCTCGACCGGTGGCGAGTACGGCAACGCGATGGCGTTCATCGCCGAGTACGCCCCGGACCGCCGCCGCGGCTTCTTCGGGAGCCTGCTCGAGGTGGGCACCTTCGGCGGCTACGTGCTGGGCGCCTCGGTCGCGACGATCATGACCGCGATCCTCACCCAGGACCAGCTGCTCAGCTGGGGCTGGCGCCTGCCGTTCTTCGTCGCCCTGCCGCTGGGCCTCGTCGGCGTCTACCTGCGCTCCAAGCTCGAGGACACCCCCGCTTACCGCGAGCTCGAGAAGCAGCAGGACGCGGAGGCCAAGGCCAAGGTCGAGGAGAAGGAGGCCGCGAAGAAGGCCGGCGCCCCGGTGAGCACCGAGACCGAGGACACGAAGAAGGGCCGCGGGGAGATCAAGGGCATCCTGCGCCTGTGGCCGAACCTGCTGGCGTGCATGGGCCTCGTGCTCGCCTGGAACGTCACCAACTACATGCTCACGGCGTTCATGCCGCAGTTCTTCCCGATGATCCGCGAGTACCAGGGCAGCGGCGGCGTCTCCGACCTCGCCTCCTCGATCCTGCAGATCATCGTCATGGTCATGTGCCTGGTCCTGATCCCCGTGGTCGGCCGCCTGAGCGACCGCGTGGGCCGCAAGGCCGTGGTGCGCGCCGGCTCGATCGCGCTCATCGTGCTCTCGATCCCCTCGGTGCTGCTGATCCGCGGGAACAGCGATGTCACGGTGATGTTCGGCCTCCTCATCATGGGGCTGAGCCTGATCTGCTTCAGCGCCACCATGCCCTCGACGCTGCCGTCGCTGTTCCCGACGGCCGTGCGCGCGGGCGCCCTGTCGATCTCCTTCAACGTCGCCATCTCGCTGTTCGGCGGCACCACCTCCACGGTGATGACCTCTCTGGTGACGTGGACCCACTTCCTCATGTGGCCCGCGATCTACCTGATGGCCGCCGGCGTGATCGGTCTGATCTGCGTGCACATCGTGCCCGAGAGCAACGGCCGGCCGCTGTGGGGCTCGAAGCCCGCCGCGAGCGACCGCAAGGAGGCCACGGCGCACGCGAAGGAGCTCAGCGAGGAGGCCGAGTCCTTCGTCCTCGCCCAGCGGGCCGGCGCCCACTGATCCCCGGCGGGGCGGCCCGGCCGACGCGCGATGCGCCCGGTGCGGGCCGCTTCCTGTTTGCTCGCTCACAGGGTGTGGCCTCCGGTTTTGCACTCGGACCGGAGCGGGGTAATGTTTTCGTTCGTCGGCGCCATTAGCTCAGTTGGTTAGAGCAGCTGACTCTTAATCAGCGGGTCCGGGGTTCGAGTCCCTGATGGCGCACCCGATCGAGAAGCCCCCGTCGCGGAAGCGGCGGGGGCTTCGTCGCTCCCATCGACCGTTCGCCCCGTGTCCGGTCCGCGTGCACGCCGCTCCCAGCCGCGGATCGGGAGAGCGGTGCAGGATCACTTAGACTCGACCTGTGCAGGCTCGGACCGCTCGAGGGCTCTCGATCCGGACGATCCGCGCACGACGCGACATGCGACCTGCGGAAGGAGATCGGCTGTGAAGATCGCCGTCACCGGTGCCACCGGCGTTCTGGGGCAGGAGGCGGTCGAGGCGCTCGTCTCCGCGGGCCACGAGGTGACCGGGGTGACCCGCCGTGAGCGCGGCATTCCCGTGGTCGAGGGCCGCGGCGCCTCCGCGGTCGTCGCCGATGTTTTCGACGCCGCCGCCCTCGAGGACGTCTTCGCGGGCCACGACGTGGTCGTGAACACCCTCGCCCACGTGCCGATCGGCATGGCGGCCATGCGCCCGCTGGCCTGGCGCGAGGACGACAAGCTGCACATGGAGGCCTCCGTCGCGATCGCCTCCGCCGCGCAGAAGGCCGGCGTGCAGCGCCTCGTCCAGGAGTCGACGATGTTCCTCTACCCGGACAACGGCGACGAGTGGATCGGCGAGGACGAGCCGCTGTCCGTCCGCAACCAGGCCTTCCGCCCGCGGGTGCGCGAGATGCGCGCGGCCGTCGACTTCGCGACCGGCGGTCGCAGCGCCGTGATCCTGCGCCTCGGCCAGCTCTTCGGCCGGGACCCGCAGACCACCCACACGCTCAAGGCCACCCGCGGCGGCGACCAGATCCTGCTGGGTCGGCCCGAGAGCTACATCACCCTGCTGCACCACCGCGACGCGGGCCGCGCCTTCGTCGCCGCCCTCGGCGCGCGCAGCGGCTTCTACAACGTGGGCGGGGAGCCGATCACCCGCGGACGCTGGGCCAAGGACCTCGGCACGGAGGCCAAGGCCAAGGGGCCCGCGAAGTTCTATCCCGAGATCGCGCAGACCGTCGTCGGCACGCGGCTCGAGGTCCAGCGCCGCAGCCTGCGCGTGAGCTCCGTGCGCTTCATGTCCGAGACGGGCTGGCGCCCCCTCATCGGTCCCTCGACCCCCGGCTGGTCGCGCATGTGAGGCGGACCCTCCGGCGGCTCCGCCGGGGTGTTCACAGAACCTTCGCACGCCCGGCCCAGGAACCCCGCTCGGGACCGTCCGGCGCGTGCCAGAATCGACGCATGTCCTCCCTCGACGTCCGTGCAGGTGAGCGTGCAGGTGAGCAGGCCCACCGCGGCGGGCGGCCCCGGGGCGGCGCGCCGTATCCTGGCGCACGGCCGGAGGTCGGCCGGCAATCCACCAGGCAGCGGGGAGAGACGAGGATGAACCCAGCGCGCACGAGCGTGCACGGTGCGCGCACCGGCATCGGTCGGGCCCACGCGAAGTCGATCCTGCTTGGCGAGCATGCCGTCGTCTACGGCGCCCCCGCGATCGCCGTCCCGCTGCACGCGCTCGACCTCACCGTGCGCGTCTCCGAGCGCGCCGACGAGCAGCTCCACCTGCGCAGCGCTCTGTTCACAGGCTCCGCGGCCGACGCCCCGCAGCGCCTGCACCCCCTCGTGACCGCGATCCACGCGGCCCTCGCCCTCACCACCTCGGCGCCGCTCGGCCTGGACGTCGAGATCGACTCGGCGATCCCCTTCGAGCGCGGGCTCGGCTCGAGCGCGGCCGTCGCCGCCGGCATCGCCCGCGCGATCGGCGACCTCACCGAGACGCCCCTGGATCCCGAGGCCGTGCACGACGTCGTGATGGCCGCCGAGACGATCGCCCACGGCCGCTCGAGCGGACTGGACGGGCGGGCCGTCGCGTCCGACGTGCCCATCCGCTTCCGCGCCGGCGAGGTCACTCCCGTCCCCGTCGGCGCCCCCCTCACCTTCGTGCTCGCCGACAGCGGCCACGAGGGCTCGACCGCGGAGGCCGTCGGGGCGGTCCGCGAGCTGCGCGAGACCTTCCCGAGCCGGGTCGACGGGATCATCGGCCGCCTGGGCGCCATCGTCGAGGAGTCCCTCGACCGCTTCGCCACCGGCGACGTCCCCGCGCTCGGCGCGCTCATGGACGAGGCGCACGGCCTGCTCACCGAGCTCGAGGTGTCCGATGAGACCCTCGACCGCCTCGTCGGCGCGGCCCGCGAGGCCGGCGCGGCGGGCGCGAAGCTCACCGGGGGAGGGCGCGGAGGCTGCGTGCTCGCCCTCGCGCCCGATGCGGCCCGCGCCGCGCACCTCGAGACGATGCTGCAGGACGCCGGCGCGACCCGCACCTGGCAGACCACGGTGGAGACCGCATGAGAACGGCGACAGCACGCGCGCACCCGAACATCGCGCTCGTGAAGTACTGGGGCAAGGCCGACGAGGAGCTCATCCTCCCCGTCGCCGGCAGCATGTCCATGACCCTCGACGCCTTCGCGACGACGACCACGGTGACCCTGGATCCGGAGGCCGACGAGGATTCCTTCGTCCTGAACGGCTCCCCGGCGACCGGCACCGCGCTCGCGCGGACCACGCGCTTCCTCGACCACGTGCGAGAGCTCGCCGGCTCGCGCGAGCGCGCGCACGTGGACTCGGTGAACGAGGCCCCGACCGCCGCGGGCCTCGCCTCCTCCGCCTCGGGCTTCGCGGCCCTCGCCCTCGCCGCCTCCCGCGCCTTCGGGCTCGCCCTCGACGAGCGCGCGCTCAGCCGCCTGGCCCGCCGCGGCTCCGGCTCGGCCTGCCGCTCCGTCGTCGACCGCTATGCGGTCTGGCATGCGGGGACCGACGACGAGACCTCGTACGCCGAGCAGATCGACGCACCCGACCTGCGTCTGGTGATCGTCACGGTCGACGGCGCCCAGAAGGCCGTCTCGAGCCGCGAGGGCATGCGCCGCACGGCCGCGACCTCGCCGTTCTACGATGCCTGGATCACCTCGACCGCCCGCACCCTCGAGGAGATGGTGCGCGCGTGCGCCGCCGGCGACCTCACCCGGATCGGCGAGATCACCGAGTCCCACGCCCTGCGCATGCACGCCGTCATCGCCTCGAGCGAGCCGCCCGTGCGCTACCTCGCGCCCGCGAGCGTGGCCGTCTTCGACAGCGCCGCGGCGCTGCGGGCCCAGGGCGTCTTCGCCCACCCGACGGCTGACGCCGGCCCCAACGTGTGCGTGCTGACCACGCCCGCGGACGCCGAGCGGGTCGCCGAGGCCGTGGCCGCGCACGGCAGCGTCCGGATCGTCGGCCCGGGGCCCGGCGCGCACCTCGTGGACGAGACCGTCGATGCGGGCGAGACGGACGGGGTGGCGCGATGATCGAGACCCGCGCCCCCGGCAAGCTCTACATCGCCGGCGAGTACGCCGTCGTCGAGCCCGGCCACCCCGCGATCCTCGTCGCGGTGGACCGCTACCTCACCGTGCGCCTCACCGAGGCGATCGGGATGGGGCGCGTCCACTCCAGCCGCTACGGCCACGGGCCCGTGACCTGGGTGCGCGACGCCGACGGCGACACGATCGTCGTGGACCACAGCCCCTTCGACTACGTCACGGCCGCGATCACGATCCTCGAGCGCCTGCGCTCCGAGCGTGGCCTCGACCCGCGCTACTTCGACCTGCACATCGACTCCGAGCTGGATGACTCCAGCGGCCGCAAGTTCGGGCTGGGATCCTCGGCCGCCGTCACGGTCGCCGTCGTCGATGCGCTCGACCGGTTCTACGGGCTCGGGCTCACCGCGATGGAGCGCTTCCGCCTCGCGCTGCTCGCGACCATCCACGTCGCCCCGAAGGCCTCGGGCGGCGACCTCGCGGCCTCGACCTTCGGCGGCTGGATCGCCTACACAGCGCCCGACCGGGCGAGGCTGCTCGCCCTCAGCGACGCCCTCCCGGTGGCCGAGGTGCTCTCCGCCCCCGAATGGGACGTGTGCACGGTGCGTCCGCTGCCGGACCTCACCGCGCTGCGCCTGCTCGTGGGCTGGACCGGCTCTCCCGCCTCGACCGAGCGGCTCGTGGACCGCGTGCGCATGAGCGAGGACGACCTCGACGCGCACTACGCCCGGTTCCTCGACGACTCCCGCGCCGCCGTCGAGGAGCTCGTCGCCGCCTGGGACAGCGACCCGGGGACGATGCTCGAGATCATCCGCCGCTGCCGCCGCCTGCTCCAGCAGCTCGGTCGCCTGCGCGGCACCACCATCGAGACCGACCAGCTGCGCACCCTGTGCGATCTCGCCGAGGCGAGCGGCGCCGCCGGCAAGCCCTCCGGGGCGGGCGGCGGCGACTGCGGCATCATGCTCCTGCCCGGTGGCGTCAGCGACGACGCGGTGCTCGCCACCTGGCGCGAGCACGACATCCTGCGCCTGGACCTGCGCCCCCACCTCCCGCAGACCGCCGACACCGCGGGGGCCGTGCGATGAGCGCGGGGACCGACGGGGCGAGGCCCGACGCCGACGCCGCGGGGCGCCGCGAGCGCAAGGAGGACCACGTGCGCCTCGCCACCGCGCAGTGGCAGGGCGGGACGCGCACCACCGAGTTCGACGACCTCGAGTTCGTCCACCACGCCCTCGGCGGGGTGAGCCTTCCCGAGGTCGACCTCGGCGTCGAGCTGTTCGACCGCACCGTGGCCGCACCCTTCTACATCAACGGCATGACCGGCGGCACGGAGTCCACCGGGCGCATCAACCAGCAGCTCGCGATCGCCGCGCGCGAGACCGGCACCGCCATGGGCTGCGGATCCGTCTCCATCGCCCTCGAGGACGAGTCCGCCGCGGACGCCTTCCGCGTGATCCGCCGCGAGAACCCCGACGGCCTCGTGATGGCGAACATCGGCGTGGGCCGCAGCGTCGAGGACGCCCGCCGCGCCGTCGACCTCGTGGGGGCCGACGCCCTCCAGGTGCACGTCAACGCCGTGCAGGAGACCGTCATGCCCGAGGGCAGCCCCGACTTCTCCTCGTGGCTGCGGGGCATCGAGCAGATCGTGGCGGCGCTCGAGGTGCCCGTGCTCGTTAAGGAGGTCGGCTTCGGGCTCAGCGCCCGCACCCTCGCCGACCTCGCCTCCATCGGCGTCGCCTGGGCCGACGTCTCCGGGCGCGGCGGCACGGACTTCCTCGCGATCGAGAACGACCGCCGCCCCGGCCGCGATTACTCCTATCTCACCGGCTTCGGCCAGTCCGCCCCCGCCGCGCTGCTGGACGCCCGCGCCCACCAGGGCGAGCTGGGCGGGATGACGCTGCTCGCCTCCGGCGGGGTCCGCGACCCCCTCGACGTGGTCAAGGCCCTCGCGCTCGGCGCCCGCGCCGTCGGCGTCGCCGGCTCCTTCCTCAAGGCCGTCGTCGAGGGCGGGCCCGACGGGCTCGTCGAGCTCATCGGCTCCTGGCAGCGGCACACCCGCGAGCTCGCGGCCCTGCTCGGAGCCCGCACGGCCGCCGACCTCGAGAGCACCGACGTGCTCGTGCGCGGGCGACTGCGCGAGTTCTGCACGCTGCGCGGCATCGACGCGAGCGCCTGCGCGCGGCGGAAGCAGGCCGTCTCGCCCCGGCCCGCGCCCGCACCCATGTTCCATCCCGTCGACCTCCCCGCAGACCCCCAGGAGCAGCGATGAGCACCGCACCCGATCCGACCGCGCCCGCGCCCACCACGCAGATCCCCACCCGCTGGGTGGGGCCCCTGCGGATGAGCGGCAACGCCGTCGAGGGGGAGGTCGAGGTGCCGCTCGCGACCTACGAGACGCCGCTGTGGCCCTCCGTCGGCCGCGGAGCGCGCATCTCCCGTCTGGTCGAGGGCGGCATCCGCGCGACCGTGCTGGGGGAGCGGATGACCCGCTCCACGCTGTTCGTCGCCCCCGACGCGGCCACCGCCTTCGAGGCGTCGAAGGTCATCGCCGAGCGCGTCGACGAGCTGCGCGAGGTCGTCTCCACCGGGTCCCGCTTCGCCCGCCTCGAGGAGATCCACCCCGAGATCGTCGGGAACCTGCTGTTCACGCGCTTCGCGCTCACCACGGGCGACGCCTCCGGCCACAACATGGTCACGCAGGCCTCCGAGCAGCTCATGGAGCGGATCCTCTCCTGGGACCTGGGGATCGAGTACGGCTCGATCTCCGGGAACTTCTGCTCGGACAAGAAGGCCACCGCCGTCAACGGCGTGCTCGGCCGCGGCCGCAGCGTCGTCGCCGAGATCCTCATCCCGCACGACGTCGTCGAGAAGCAGCTGCGCTCGACCGCCGAGCGGATCACCGACCTGGTGGTGCGCAAGGACTGGATCGGCTCCACGATCGCCGGCGCCCTGCGCTCCGCCAACGCCCATTACGCGAACATGCTGCTCGCCTTCTACCTCGCGACCGGGCAGGACGCCGCGAACATCGTCGAGGGCTCCCAGGGCTTCACCCACGCCGAGGTCCGCGAGGACGGGCTGTACTTCTCGTGCACCCTCCCGCACCTGATCGTCGGCACCGTCGGCAACGGCAAGGACCTCCCGCACGTCGACTACGCGATGGAGCGCCTCGGCTGCCGCGAGGAGCGCGAGCCCGGCGCGAACTCGCGCCGGCTGGCCGCGCTGATCGCCGCGAGCGTGCTCTGCGGCGAGCTCTCGCTGCTGGCCGCCCAGACCAACCAGGGTGAGCTGATGACGGCCCATCGTCGCCTCGAGCGGAGGAAGGCACCGCGCTCATGACCAGCAACCGCACCGGAGAATCCACCAGCACCAGTTCCAGCGCGAGCATCGGCATCGAGGACCTCGAGCTCGGCGCGTCCCACCACGTCCTGGACCTCGGCCGGCTTGCCGAGGCCCGCGGCGTCGACCCCGCGAAGTACACGCGCGGCATCGGGCTGGACGAGATGGGCGTGGTCGCGGCCGACGAGGACGTGGTCACCCTGGGCGCCTCCGCCGCCGCGCGCCTGCTCGAGCGCACCGGGACCGAGGGGCTGCGCACCGTGCTGTTCGCGACCGAGTCCGGCGTGGACCAGTCGAAGTCCGGTGCGGTGATCGTCCACGGACTGCTGGGGCTGCCGAGCTCCGTGCGCTCCGTCGAGCTCAAGCAGGCCTGCTACGCGGGCGCGGCCGCCGTGCAGACGGCCATCGGCATCGTGGCCCGTCGGCCCCAGGAGAAGGTCCTCGTGATCGCGGCCGACGTCGCCCGTTACGGCCTGGGCACCTCCGGAGAGCCCACCCAGGGCGCCGGCGCCGTCGCGCTGCTGATCGCCGCCGACCCCGCGCTCCTCGCGATCGACCCCGTCTCCGGCGTGTACTCGGCCGACGTCGACGACTTCTGGCGCCCGAACGACTCCACGACTGCGCTCGTGAACGGAAGGCTCTCGATCAGCGCTTACAAGAACGCCCTGCTGGGGGCATGGGACGACCTGCAGGCGCAGGGCGGCCCCGGCGTCGACGAGCTCGAGGCCGTGGTCTACCACCAGCCCTTCACGAAGATGGCCGTCAAGGCGCAGCGCTTCCTCGACCAGCACACCGGGGGCCGCCTCGATCCCGAGGCGCTCGAGCAGGGCGCCGTCTACGACCGCCGGCTCGGTAACACCTACACGGCCTCGCTGTGGGCGGGCCTCGCCGCGCTGCTGGACCATCGAGAAGGGCTCGAGGGCCGACGGATCGGCCTGTTCAGCTACGGATCCGGCAGCGCGGGGGAGATGCTCACCGGCACCGTCCAGCCCGGGTACGCGCGACCCGAGCGCGCCGCGGCGACCCGAGCGGCCCTGGACGCGCGCGTCCCCGTGACCGTCGAGGAGTACGAGGAGCTGCACGAGCGCCTGCTGGGCAGCGACGAGGACGTCGAGACCCCGCGCGTGACCACGGCGCCTTTCCGCTTCGCGGGCGTCCAGGAGGGCGCGCGGAAGTACGAGGCGACCGCCTAGACCGGTCGCCTGCCCAGGGACGACTGGAAGCGCAGCAGGTAGCCGTCGGGATCCTGGACCAGGAACTGCACGACGCCCGCCTCCTGGGCTCCCGTGCGGTACCAGCGCGTCTCGGGAGCGAGGAACAGCTCCACGCCGCGCGCCGCCAGGCGCCGTGCCAGCGTCTCGGCGTCCGCGACGCCGATCTGCAGGTTGATGCCGCGGCCCAGCGGGGACTCGAGCGGCCCGGTGGCCCAGTCTCGGCCGATGCCGCGCTGATCGAGCATGACGTGGGCGCTTCCCAGCTCGAGGTAGGCGAAGCCCTCCTCGGGCCGCGCATAGCGGACGGAGAAGCCGCAACCCTCGACCCAGAAGCGCAGACTGCGCGCGAGGTCCTCGACCATGAGCTCGGGGACCAGAGAGGGGGAGGTGTCCATCGGGGCATCCTCCCACCTGCCCTGGTCCCGGAGGCTCAGCCGAGCTCCGCGTAGAGCTCCTCGGGAGGGCTCGCGAGGCGCGCCTTGATCGCGGCGGAGTCCGTGTCGAGCACCTCGCTGCGGCCGGCCTCGAGGGCGTCGAGGGTCATCGCCACGACCTGCCGGGGGTCGTTCTTCGGGATGTCCCAGCTGGCCATCATGTCGGTGTCGGTCGAGGCGAGATGGACGCCCAGCACCTGCGTCCCCTGGGCGGCGAGCTCGAGCCGCGTGCTGTTGGTCAGCTGCCACTCGGCGGCCTTCGAGGCGGCGTACGAGCCATTGCCGGGGAAGGTGCGGAAGGACAGCAGCGACATGATGTTGATGATCGCGCCGCCGCCGTGCGCGGCGAGCACCGGGGCGAACGCCCGCGAGACGTGCAGGGCGCCGAAGAAGTTCGTCCCCATCTCGGCGCGGATGCGCTCGAGGTCGCCCGTGAGCAGGTTCTGGGCCGAGGCGATGCCGGCGTTGTTCACGAGGAGGTCGACGTCGTGGGCCTGCTCGGCGGCGGAGGCGGCGTGCGCCGCGTCGGTCACGTCCAGGCGCAGCGGGACGACCCGCGGATCGGTGAAGGGGAGCGACTCCGGGCGCCGGGCGGTGGCGTAGACGCGTCGGGCGCCCCGCTCGAGCAGCTGCTCGACGACGATGCGGCCGATGCCCCGGTTGGCTCCGGTGACGAGTGCGGTGCTGTGTGCGATGTCCATGTGCGCGACACTAGGACCTGACAGCCATGTCAGGTGCAAGCGATCGGGAGGCACGATGCAGGAGGCACCGGAATGCTGAGGATCGGCGAGCTCGCGAGGCGCACCGGGGTGAGCGTGCGCTCCCTGCGGTACTACGAGTCGAGAGGCCTGCTTGCGGCGGAGCGCACGGGCGGCGGTCAGCGCTCCTACCCGGAGGAGGCCGTGGATCGCGTGCTGCTCATCCAGCAGCTGTTCGCCGCGGGGCTCAGCAGCGGCGACATCGCCGAGCTGCTGCCGTGCATGAGCAGCGGCCGCACCACGGCCGCGATGGTCGAGCGGCTGGAGCGCGAGCGGGCTCGGATGGAGGACCAGATCGAGCAGCTCCACGCGGCGCGCGACCGGCTCGACGGCGTGCTCGCGGACGCGCGGAGCAGGAGCGCGACGAGCGCGCCCACCCGAGGGTGAGCGCGCTCGTCGTGACCGGGCGGGGGAGAGGCCGCCGGAGCTCCGGGACTCAGGCGTCCTTGTGCTGGACCAGCGCGCGCTGCACGCCCGTGCGCTTCGAACGGGGCACCAGCACGCTCTCGTCGAAGTGGCCCACGCCGATGAACGAGATGAAGACCTCGTGGTCCGGGATGTCGATGAGCTCGCGGATCTTGGTCTCCTTCTCCGTGCCCATCGCCGTGTTCAGCGGCACCGAGCCCAGGCCCACCTGCGTGAGGCCCAGCAGCAGCGACATCATGAACAGCCCGCCGTCCACGAACGGCTGGTTGCGCTCGGGCGCGAAGAGGAACGCGTCCAGGTCCGCGGAGACCAGCAGCAGCCTGGGCGGCATCTCGTAGCCGGCGAAGCCGCCCTGGATGTCCAGCACCTTCTTGATGACGTCCGGGTCCTCGAACTGGTGGACCCTCGCGCCCTGGCGGTTGCAGACCGAGGGCGACTGCAGCGCGATCTGCACCGCGCGCGCGATCTCCTCGTCCTTGACGGGCTCCGAGGTGTACTCGCGCACGCTGCGGCGGCCGTAGACCACGTCGAGGAAGCTGCGCTCCTCGTCCTCGTTCTCCACCTCGCCGACGAGCTCCCGGACCTGCCCGGCCGGCAGCACGCCGCCCTCGGAGTGGGTGGTGCCGTCGATGAGGTCCTGGGCGGCCTCGGAGAACAGCTGGCGGAAGTGCGAGACGTCGGTGCCGAGCTGGTCGTGGCGGTCGAAGTAGGCCTTCATCACGGCGGCCGAGCTCTGCAGGAACTCGTCCGAGATGTCGCGATCCGCCGCGAGCCAGGCGTTCATCTCCTTGGAGAGGCCCGGGACCGCACGCCCACCGAAGCCGGGTCGGAAATTGCTGCGGCTCAGGCCCTTCTCGATGGCGTGGGCGTGGAAGATCATCCGCGCCTGGGCGCCGGAGACGCCGTCGGCCGAACGGGCGTGGCTGAAGGAGCGCACCTGGCGCTCGGAGTCCTTGAGCGCGAGAGCCTTCGCCTGGGAGGAGAAGCCGCCCGCGGGCGCTCCGCCCTTGCGCTTGGCCGGGGCCTGCGCGGCGAGCGCGCCGGTGGGGATCCGCTCGATCTCGATGCTGCGGATGTCTGCCCCGGCACGGCGACCGGTGAAGTGCACGCCGCCGAGCATGAACTGGGTGAATCCGGGCTCGGAGACCGTGAAGGTGAGCGTGTCGGTGCGGGCCTGGCCGCGCGCGCCCTCGACGTTCACGGCGCCGACGACGCGGAACCGGGTCGTCTCGGGGTTGCGCACGTGGATGTTGACCTTCTTGGCGTCGGTCGTCGGCGTCCAGTCGATGCGCAGCTGGTAGGCGGAACCGGCCACGAGCGGCTCCGGCAGGTCGGTCCACACCAGGTTGCCCAGCACGGAGCCATCGCGCGCCACCCGCAGGCGGGTCTGCTTGCCGCGGCGCGAGATCTTCCAGCCGGACCCTCCGGTCGCGAAGTCCGGCGCGGTGAGCGTGAGCTTCTGACGCGGGTAGAGCGCGGCGGAGCCCGTGGTGCTCGGGTCCAGCGCGTCCTTCAGCCATGCCATCGAGGACTCACGGCCGGAACTGATGTAGTCGCGGGCGGTCGAATAGTCGATCTCGCGGGTGACGTGCGGGTTCGCGGCGATGTCCTCGTGGGAGTCGGTCTCGCGCACGCGCCGCGTCTCGTCGAAGCCGAGCGAGCTCATGAGGTTCTTGAAGCGGTCCGCGCCGCGCTTGGTGTTGAAGATCGAGGAGAAGGGCTTCTCGAAGATCGCTGCGAAGGCGGAGCCGTGGAAGCTGTCGGTGACGACGTACTCCGCGTCCTTGTACGTGCGCAGGAAGTTCTCGGGCCGATCCTCGTCGAGGATCTGGGCGCGCGGCTCGTCGGCCCACAGGGTCCGGCAGTGCTCGATGCCGTCGTCGGGGTTGGGGATCACACGGATGATCTCGAGGCCGAGCTTGTCCGCGATGCCCTGCGCGACGGCCTTCTTCTCCTCGGTCGGATCGAGGAAGAACACGCTGAGGTACTCGCCCTCCGGGGCGACGGTGGCGTTCGCGGCGAGCTCGTCGTAGTGCTCGCGGGGGAGCAGGAAGACGGGGTCGACGACCAGGGAGGCCTTGGCGCCGAAGATGTCGCGCGCGGTGTCGACCGCGTAGCCCTCGCGCACGGAGATCGCCTTGAAGCGCTGCAGCTGCGCGGCGTGGGTGGCGATGAAGTCGGGCGTGAACTTCTTCGTGCCGCGGTTGCCGAAGGACGTGCCGTAGGCGACGCGGTTGTTCTTCTCCGAGACGAAGTCCAGGAAGAGGTCGCTGTTCACGCGGCCGATGAGCGGGTTCCACAGCTGGTCGCTGCCCACCACGAAGGTGCGCGCGCGCTCGTTCAGGCGCGGCAGCTCGGTGAAGTGCATCTGCTGGGTGGTGTGGTAGCCGACGCGCTCGGCGAACTGCATCGAGACGATGTCGTCCGGCCACTCGACGCGGAAGCCGTTGTAGCCCAGGGGCTCGTGGACCATGAGCACCGAGTGGCCGAGGTTCTCGATCGCGCGGTTCAGGCCGTAGTACGTGAGGATCGACCCGTAGTTCTTCCCGTACCACCAACCGCACACGGCGACGTCGAATGTCTGCTTCGGATCGGTCATCTGGTGAATCCTTGCCTCTCATCGCTTGCTGCAGGAGGTGACGCCTGGAGTCTGGGGTGCATTTCGTGCATGTGCCCGTGAATTCGCTGCGTGAGCTCTTCCGGGCGGGCGATCGAAATGCTTGCGGCGAGTCTAGCCCAGCACCGCTGGGGGAAATCGGTCGTGTCGCGTCGGTGTCTTGGGGAGATCCCGCAGGCCGGCCGGGGCCGCCGCGGCGGCCGGACCTGGAGGGCGGGGCGCTGGACGTGGGAGCGCGGGGCGGTGCATCTTCAGGTGCTCGCCACGGGCGGGGCATCGCCCCAGGTGAGAGGCGCTGGTGGCCATGGCGTGCAGGTCGTGGCGGCGGGGACGGGCTCCGACACGTGTCGCCTGCTTGCTCGGCGAGGTGAGCGGAACCGTCTCGAACGGGGTTCCGTGGTCGACTTCACCGCCCGAGGGAACGGACGCAGTACGTCAGGTGTACGGGCGGTGAACGGGATGCGGACGAACGGTAAGTGAATTGAAGAAAGGTGAGGAGGAAGAATGGAGGCCGTGCGGCAGAGCCTCGTGGTGCATGCGCAGGTCGACGGGTTCGGAGATTCTCCGCGGGCACCTTCTTGAATACCGATCACGTTTTCGATGCGCCGGCGATCGAATGAATTGCGGGTAGTGGTGGACGTCAGGGGCGTCGGTGGACGGCCGGGAGCGTCGCATGGGTGCGGGGCGAGAGGTGGCAGGTGGATCGGTGCGCTGGTGCCGCCGTCGTCCGCGTGGGTGTCCAGACATCGGCTCAGACAGAAAAAACGCCCTGTCACCAGGGCGTTTCTTGGGGTGATCGACGGGATTTGAACCCGCGACCGCCTGGACCACAACCAGGAGCTCTACCTACTGAGCTACGACCACCATGTGCGCTCCGAGGACCGCAACGAGAAGCAAGCATACCGGGCGTCGGCCCTGCTCCGCACCCTCGAACGGGGGTTCTCGCTGTGAGACGCCTTGCACTTCGTCGGCACGGCAGACTGGGGTGTCGGGCCTGGAGGACTCCGGGGCCGGAAAAGCAGGAGCCGGATCCAGCCTCGTCATGACAGGGTCGCCGCATGCTCCTGGGCGCATGATCCGCTTGCCCGCGGGCCGATGGGGGAGAACAGTGGGGGCATGATCATCGCCTTCTCCGTTCAGCCCACCGGTGAGCCCTCCGATCCCGGCCTCACCCGCGACCTCGCCGAGGGATCCGACGCCGCGAGCGTCCACGACGCCGTCGCCGCCGCCGTCCGCGTGGTGCGGGAGTCCGGGCTCCCGCACCGCACCAGCTCGATGTTCACCGAGATCGAGGGCGACTGGGACGAGGTGATGGACGTGGTGCGGCGCGCGACGGCCGAGGCCGGCCGCTTTGGCTCGCGCGTCTCCCTCGTGCTCAAGGCCGACATCCGCCCCGGCCATGAGGGCGAGCTCGACGGGAAGATCGAGCGCCTCGACGCCGCCCTCGACCGGAACTGAGGGCGGCGCCGCACGTGAGGGCGGCACCGCCCGGCTGACTCAGCCGATCTCGTCGACCAGGCCGTCGCGGACGGCGGCGGCCATGGTCGGGGTGACGGGCAGTCGCGGGATGAGCGTGGCCTGGTAGGCGTGGTAGATGTCCGGCTTGCCCTCCCAGGTGCGCGCCTGGGGCTGGTTGCGCCGGTCCAGCTCGTGGTGCCAGCTGCCCCGCTCGGGATCCAGCAGGAACTCGCTGACGTACTCCCACCAGGCCTGGTAGCGGTCGGCCCACTTCGCCTCGCCCGTCACCTGGAACATCACGGCGGAGGCAGCCGTGGCCTCGGCGGCGACCCAGTGCATGCGCTCGTGCACCACGGGGGTGCCGTCCCAGTCCACGGTGTACGGGAAGCCGGGCTCCCCGTCCATGCCGAAGGCGTCGTCGGCCCGTGCCATGAGGGCGTTCGCGGCCTCGAGCATCCACTCGGGGGCGTCGCCGTCCTTCGCGAGCAGTGCGGCGCGGCCGTGCAGGACCAGGCGGGACCACTCGAGCCAGTGGCCGACGGTCGCGCCGTAGGGGCGGAAGGGATCGGCGGGCTTGTCCTCGTTGAAGTCCAGGATCGGGTTCCACGAGGTGTCGAAGTGCTCGGGCAGCAGCCAGTCCTGCTCGCGCGCGAACTCGTCGATCGCGCGGGTCATGATGCCCACGGCGCGGTCCAGCCAGCGGCGGTCGCCGGTGACGTCGGACGCGGCGAGCAGCGCCTCGGTGGTGTGCATGTTCGCGTTGATGCCGCGGTAGTCCTCGCAGACGGCGAAGGCACGGTCGAAGGTATCCACGCTCATCCCCGCCTCCTCGTCGTAGAACTTCGCGTCGAGGACGCCCAGGGCCTCCTCGAGCAGCTCGGCGGCGTGCGGACGGCCGGCGGCGGTCGCGGAGGCGGCGGCGAGCACCACGAAGGCGTGCGCGTAGGCCTCCTTGGCGTCGTCGATGACCGTCTCGCCGGAGATCTTGGAGTACCAGCCGCCGTGCTCCTCGTCCTTGAAGACGGTGCGCAGGGACTCGATGCCATGGTCGACGAAGCGCCCGTACTCGGGGCTTCCCAGCATCGTGGCGAGCGCGAAGCAGTGGGTCATGCGGCAGGTCACCCAGAGCTCTGCCGGCTTGTCGCCGTCGAGCTCCCCGTTCTCGTCGAGCCAGCCGAAGCCGCCGTCCTCCCGCAGCGACTCGGCGCCGAAGACGAGCAGCTCCTCGCCCTCGGAGTCCAGCCAGGTGCGGTGGGTGGCGCGCTGCAGCCACGGCACCGATGGCGCGGAGGATCCCGCGGCGCCGGCGGCCGCGTCGTCGGACCCGTCGGCGCTCTCGCCGTCGACGGCGAGCTCGAAGGTGCGCGCGGCGGCCTGGGCCTGCGAGGTCGTCGGCCCGGGATCGGCCACGAACAGCACCTCGCGGTAGTACTTGAGCTCCTGGATGGACTCGCGGATGTCGGCGAGGGCGCGGTGGCCGCCGTGCTTGGCGGGCGTGTTGTAGAAGACGCGGGGGAACCAGCGCTTGGCGAGCTCCTTGAGGCTCGAGACGTCGATCGTGCGGTAGGAGAGCCAGGCGGCGAACTCCGGCACGTCCTTGTCGAGGAACACGCGGTCGGTGCCCACGGAGTTGCCCGCGAGCGGCGCCTTGCCGGCCTCCGGGCAGTGCTCGCGCACGTAGGCCAGGCACTGCTCCTGCGCGGCCTCGAGGGTGATGCCCGCGTCCAGCTCCTCCAGCAGCCCTGAGTTCGTGTGCATGGTGCGCACGAAATCGCCCATCTGCTCCAGCGCCTCGGCCGGGGGTTTGACGACGACGTCCACGCCCTCCCCGAGGATGTTCAGGTCACCATCGGTGACCAGGACGGCGATCTCGACGAGCGCGTCCTTCTCCTTGTCCAGTCCGGTCATCTCGCAGTCGACCCAGACGATGCGGTCGGCAGTTCCACGGTTCGAAGTGCTCACGTGGCAAGGGTAGTCGCCGCGGACGGCGCCGCGTCGCCGCCGACGGCTCTGGAATACTGGCGCGCCGGACACGGGGTGCGCCGCGCGCGCTGAGATCACACCCGTGGAACCTGATGCAGTTCGCACTGACGAAGGGATGTCCGCCATGCGGTCACGTCTGCCCGAGAGCCCGCCCACGACCGCCGCCGCGGTCCACACGCCGTCGGCCGGGCCGACGCCGATGCCGCAGCTGCCGCCCGAGGGCCGCGCCGCCCTGCGCGCCGGGGTGGTCGGCAACTTCATCGACAACGTCCACGTGTTCCTGCCGCTGACCGCGCTGACCCCGGCGCTCGCCGTCGTCGCGGGCCCGGGGATCGCCGCCACCACCGGAGCGATCGTGGTGATCGCGATGATGCTCGGCCGGCCCGTCGGCGGCATGGTCTTCGGCAGGATCTCGGACCGCCTGGGGCGCACCCGCACCACGAAGGTCGCGATCACCGGCACCGCCGCCTGCGCCCTCCTGATCGCCGCCATGCCCACCCACGAGCTGCTGGGCGTGGGAACGATCGGCCTGATCCTCGCCCTGCGGTTCCTCGGCGGGATCTTCGTGGCCGGCGAGTACTCGGCCGCGATCCCCCTGGCCATGGAATGGTCGGCCCCGCGCCGGCGCGGCCTCATGAGCGGGCTCATCCTCTCGATGGCGCCCTGGGCGCAGGCCGCGATCGCCTTCGCGACCGCTGCGCTGCTGCTGGTCCTGGGGCCCGACGCCTATGCCGCGTGGGGCTGGCGCGCACTGTTCGTGCTCGGGGCGCTCGCCTCGCTCGGCATGCTCGCCTACTACCGGCGGCGCGTGGTCGATGCGCCGACGACGCGACGAGTGATCGAGGAGCGGGAGGGCCAGGATCCCTCGACGGACGACGGCCCGCTCCTGGCCGACGAATCCCTGGCGGACGAGGGGCCCGCAGCCTCGGGCATCGCGGCCATGCTCCGCGGACGCTGGGCGCGCGCCTTCTGGCAGGTGTTCACCCTGATGACGGGCCTGTGGCTGCTCACGAACACGACCGTCATCATGCTCACTGCCCAGCTCGGCCAGGATACGGGTCTGTCGGCGACCAGCGTCTCGGTCGCGATGGGCATCGCCTCGTGCGCGCAGGCGCTCGCGATGGCGCTCGCCGGGCATCTCTCCACCAGCACCGGCAGGCGCCGACTGTTCGTCCTGTGGGGGATCGCGGCGACCGTGCTGGGCCCGGTGCTGTGGTGGATGGCGGTCGGCTCGAGCACGCTGGCCGGTGCCGCCGTGCTCGCCGCCGCGCTGCAGGTCGTCACCGTCGCCGCGTACGGACCGGTCTCCGCCTACCTCTCCGAGCGCTTCCCGACGTCGGTGCGCTCTACCGGGTACGGGATGGGCTACAGCCTCTCGCTGATCCTGCCCGCGCTCTACCCGTTCTACCTGCCCGGGCTCTCGGCGCTGCTCGGGGTGCACGCCGCGGTGCTCGGACTGCTCGTGCTCGGCGGCGTCCTCCTCATCGTCGGTGCGGCGCTCGGGCCCCGGCTGTCGGCGGCGGAGATCGACGGGGACCTCGACGCGGTCGCCGACCGCGGCAGCCGGGGGAGCGGGCGATGAGAACTGATCCGCACCCTCGCGAAGACCACGACGTCGACGATGACGCCGCGCTCGGTGACGACCCGGACCTGCGCGAGGTCGCCCCGGTGCTCGCCGAGGTGCGCCGGCATCCGCCGCTCGTCCACTGCCTCACCGCGACGGTGTCGATGGGCATCGTGGCCGACGGTCTGCTCGCCGCGGGCGCCCGCCCGATGATGACCGAGACCGAGGCCGAGGCGCCCGTGGTCACAGGGGCGGCCGACGCGCTGCTCGTGAACCTCGGGACCCTCAGCACCGATGCGATGTCGGGCATCCCCGCGACCGTGGCCGCGAGCATCGCGGCCGGTCACCCCTGGGTGCTCGATCCGACCGCGATCGGGCGCGCGCCCGTGCGCACGCCCCTCGCCCGCGAGCTCGTGGGCCTGCGGCCGGACGTGGTGCGCGGGAACGCCTCGGAGATCCTCGCGCTGCGCGGCGGGACCGGCGGACGCGGCGCCGACGCGAGCGACGGAGCCGAGAGCGCCCACGGTGCCGCCCGCGAGATCGTCGCTCTCACCGGCGGAGCCGTGGCCGTCTCGGGGCCCGTCGACTGGATCGTCGGTGCGGGTGCAGTCATGGCCGATGGGGATCGCACACCGGGGATCGAGGTCCGACGCGGGCATGCGTTGCTCACGCGCGTCACCGGCACCGGCTGTCTGCTCGGGGCGCTCACCGCCGCGTGCCTCGTCGCGGTCGAGAGGAGCGGGCCTGACGACTCGCCCGTCGGGCCCTCGGACCTCACCACCGCCGCCGCCCGCGCCGCTCACGCCGCGACCGTGTGGCTCGACGTCGCGGGGGAGCGAGCCGCGCGCCGCGCGCCGCGGCCCGGCGCCTTCCGCACCGCCCTGCTCGACGCCCTCGACGAGATCGGCGAGCACGCCCTGGAGATCACCACGGAGGACCGATGACCCACGACCACGACCACGACCACGACCACCCGGGCCTGGACGGGGACGGGGCGGCCCCGGCGCCCCTCGACCTGCGCTGCTATCTCGTCACCTCCGGGACCGATCGCCGCACCGTGGAGACCGCGGCGGCCGCCGCCGTTGCCGGCGCGGGCGTCGTCCAGGTCCGTGCGAAGGGGCTCGAGGCCCGTGAGCTGCTCGGTCTCGTGACCGCGGTGGGGCGTGCCGTCGGCTCCACCGCGCCCACCTGCCGGGTTCTGGTCGACGACCGGGCGGACGTGGCCTTCACTGCCCGGGCGTGCGGCGAGCACGTGCACGGTGTCCACCTCGGCCAGGACGATCTGCCCGTCGCCGGGGCCCGCGCCCTGCTGGGCCCGGACGCGATCATCGGGCTGACCACGGGGACCCTCGACCTCGTGAGGTCCGCCGAGACCCAGGCGGAGCTGCTCGACTACGTGGGTGCCGGCCCCTTCCGGCCCACGCCCACGAAGGAGTCGGGACGCACGCCCCTGGGCATCGACGGCTACCGGACGCTGCTCGCGAGCACGCGCCTGCCGATCGTCGCCATCGGCGACGTGACGCCCGCCGACGTGCCCGCGCTCGCCGCGGCCGGCGTCGCCGGGGTCGCACTGGTGCGCGCGGTCATGGGCGCGAGCGACCCCGCGGCCGTGGTCCGCGAGGTGCTGACCGGGTTCGGGAGCGATCAGGGACCGGCGTCACGGGGCGCCCCACGACAGATGTCATGACCTCGCCCGGACCCGGGGGCGGCGGGCGCCGCCCCTGGTAGACCGTCGGCATGGACACGGATCTGAGTCGGCTCGCGACCGTCAACCACCACGGCTTCGCCTTCCTCCTCGCCTACGGCCTCACCTGGCTGCTGGCGGCGGCCGTCTGGCGATGGCGCGGGGAGCACGCGGGCGCCTATGCGGTGCTCCTGCAGGGAGTGATCGCCCTGCCGATCGCCTTCGGTCTGATGGCCGTGACCTCCGCCGGGCCGCGTCCGCAGAACCCTCTGCTCGACGAGCTGTCCACGGCGCTCGCCGTCTCCCAGGTGTTCGCGCTGCCGATCCTCCTCTACCTGATCCTGCGCCGCGCGCACCGGCAGGTCCCGATCGTCCTCGCGGCGGTGACGATCGTGCACTTCTCCCCGTACTCGTGGCTCTACCGCACCTCGCTGTACATGGTCCTCGCCGGGGTGCTCGCGATCGGGCTGTTCATCGTGTGCCGCCTCGCGGACCGGCGGGCCGACGCGCTCGCCGCGACGCGCACCGACGACTTCGCTGCCGTGCCCGCCGGTGCCGGTGGATCTGCGACGCCGGGCGACTGGATGATCCCGGCCTTCACGGGAGCCGTCCTCGTGATCGGGGCGATCATCGCCCTCCTGCTGTGAGCCGGGAGGACGCCCTGATGCCGCGCCCGGTCACACCGCCGACCAGCCCCCGTCGGAGGCGAGCACCGCGCCGTTGACGTTCGAGGCGTCCTCGGAGAGCAGGTACAGGATCGAGGAGGCGAGCTGCTCGGGGAGAAGTCGTCGTTGATCCCGGCGACGTTCGCGAGCGCGTCGACGCGCTCGCCGGCCGCTGCGAGGATCGCGTCGATCGTCTGCGCGGAGCCGAGATCGCCGACGACTGTGACCAGCCGGTCCACGTGGTACTCAGAGGTCTCGTTCGCGAGCGCCTCGAGGCGCTCGGCGGAGATGTCGGTCGCGACCACGCGCGCGCCCTCGGCGAGCAGGCGTTCGGCCGTGGCCCGGCCGATGCCGCCGGCGGCGCCGGTGACCACGACCGTGCGACCGGCGAAGCGCCCCGCGGGCGCATCCGACCGGTCGGTCCGCCCGGCCCCGTCCGCCCCGCCGCCCGGGGTCCCGTCCGCGGGGATCTCCCCGTCGTTCGCAGCACGCACCATGTCGTCGACGGCGCTCTGGGGGAGTTCCCCGCGGCTGAGCGGCACGAGCTGCTGCAGCGGCATGTCGAGTGCGGGGCCGAGGGAGTCCGGGCTGGTGCCGGTGCGCTCGAGGAAAGCACGCAGCACGGGGCCACCGCGGGGGTGCTCGAGCCACGCCGCGATCGTCGCGCTCGCGGTGATGGGGGTGGATGCATCGCTCATGGCCTGGACCTCCGACGTCCTCGTGGATGGGCGAGGGCTAGGCGATCCGGCCCTCGCCCCCACGCTAGGCGACGGGATGCGGATCCGGGCGCCCCGAGGTCACCGCGGGAGCCAGTGCTCGAGCACCGACTCCAGGCCCTGCTGGTCGGGAGAGGGGTGCGCGACGGGGGCCCCGGCACCGTCGGCCGCCGGTTCCGTGGCGGCCCAGGCGATGTGCCCGTCCGGTCTCAGCAGCACGGCTCGTGTCGGGAGGCCCTCGGCGGGCTCGACCAGGTGCTCCACCGCATCCGACCACTGCTCGGCGTCGAAGGAGCCGGTCGGATCGAGCAGCAGCCACCTGCCCTCGCGCATCCGTTCGTAGAGTCGCCCGGGCCCCACGGGCATGTCCCGCAGTCTGCGGCCGACGATGCCGCCCGGCGCCTCGTCCCCGGGCCAGAGGTCGTAGCGGATCGAGAGCGACGCGATCTTCTCGCTCAGGAGCCGGTCGACCTCCGGCAGCTCCATCAGCTCGCCGAGGACGCGCCGCAGGGCGAGAGCGCCGGGCTCGCCGGAGATCAGCACGCTCTGCGCGCGTGTGGTGGTCAGGACGTCGGCGGCGACCGGTCGCCGCTCCGCCTCGTAGCTGTCGAGCAGTGCGGGAGGGGCCTGCCCCGAGATCACGGCCGCGAGCTTCCAGCCGAGGTTGAAGGCGTCCTGGATACCGAGGTTCAGCCCCTGACCGCCCAGCGGCGGATGCACGTGCGCGGCGTCTCCCGCGAGCAGGACCCGGCCGCTGCGGAAGTGCTCGGCGAGCCGCGTGGCGTCGGTGAAGCGGGTGAGCGAGACGGGGGAGTGGGCGCCGAAGTCGGTGCCCGCGAAGGTGCGCAGCCGTTCGAGGAACTCCTCGAACGACGGCCCTTCCGTGCGGTCCTCGGCGACGTTCGCCGCGGGGACGACGGCCCGGTGGAGCCCAGGGTTCGAGGACGGGCCGATGCCGAAGCCGCGGTGCTCGCGCCGCACGCGCTCGGAGACGGCGGCGACCTCCTCGGCCGGGGCCGTCACCTCCATCTCCCCGAGCAGCCACTCGTGCTCGGCCGCCTCGCCCGGGAAGCCGATCCCGAGCAGGCCCCTCACGCGGCTGCGTCCGCCGTCGCATGCGACGGCCCAGCGCCCGCGCACGTGCTCGCCGCCGGCGAGGATGAGATCCACGGACTCCGAGTCCTGGGCCAAGCTGACGACCTCGCTCCCGCGACGCACGTCGGCCCCGAGCTCGCGCGCTCTCTCCTCGAGCAGGCGGTCGGTCACGGGCTGCGGGATGCCGAGCATGAACCCGTGCGCGGTGTCCAGCTCGGGGGAGGCCGTCGACGGGATCCCGGCGAAGCGTCCCACGCCCGGGTACACCGTCCCCTCCGCGAGGAACCGCTCGAGGATCCCCCGCTGATCCAGGATCTCGATGCTGCGGGCGTGCAGGCCCAGCGAGCGCACCAGACGACTCGGCTCCTCCTCTTTCTCGAGCACCACCACGTCGATGCCGCGCAGTCGCAGCTCGGCCGCGAGCATCATGCCCGTCGGCCCGCCGCCTGCGACGATCACGTCGTGCACGTCCTCGTCCGCTCGTGCGTCCACCATGTGCGCCTCCGCCCCTCTGCGGCCGGAGCATCCGGCCGCGAGCGAGCATTCTGGCGGACCGTGGGGGCCTTGCCGCAAGCCCCGGTGGGGGAGATATCCTGGTCACGGCGGGGACGGGGTGCCGCAGACGGCCTGGACGATGGCCTCGCCCGGCCCGGCCCGGTCCCGAGGGAGTTCACCTGCAGCAGGCGAGCGGTGCCGATCCGGATCCGGGGGCTCAGTGCCCGGGGTCGAGCTCCCTGCGAAGCGGACGGGGTGCCCCCAGCAGGACTCGAACCTGCAACCGACGGATTAGAAGGCCGTTGCTCTATCCATTGAGCTATGGGGGCGTGCATCCTCGCCGTGCGCTCGGCGCACCGGTGCGGATGCGCCGACCAGTCTAGCCAGGTCGGGTGCCTCCTCTTGACGTGCTGCGGACCTTCGCCGTGCGAAGGTGAAGCCTGCACGTCGGGCCGGGATGAGGGCTCGTCGCATGCGTCTGCTCCCCGCACTTTCCACCACGCCCCTGGAGGTCCCGATGGCGACCCACCACATCCTGCTCGACGTCGACACCGGCGTGGACGACGCGATGGCGATCATGTTCGCGGTCCGCCACCCGGACATCGACGTGCGCGCCGTGACCTGCGTCGACGGCAATGTGCCCCTCGCGCGCGTCCTCGAGAACACGTGCCGCGTGCTCGACGCGCTCGATGCTCCCGAGGATCTGCCCGTCGCGGCCGGAGCTTCCCGGCCGGTCGTCGAGCCGCCGCGCGATGCGGCGCAGGCCCACGGGGCCGACGGACTGGGCGGGATCTCGCTCCCGCACAGTGATCGTGCAGTCTCCGACCTGCACGCCGTCGAGCTCATACGCCGGACGATCGAGACCTCCGACGAGCCGCTCACCCTGGTCGCCCTCGCGCCGCTCACGAACGTCGCGCTGCTGCTGCGCATGTACCCCGAGACCGCGGCGCGCCTGCAGGGCATCGTGCTGATGGGCGGTTCCGCCTCGGTCGGGAACGCGACCGCGGTCGCCGAGTTCAACGTGTGGCACGACCCGGAGGCCGCGCGCATCGTCTTCGAGAGCGAGCTGCCCGTGCGCATGTACGGCCTCGACGTCTTCGACCGCGTGGGTCTCGACGAGGAGTCCGTGGCGCGGCTCGCGGCGAGCACCGATCCCCTGACCACTGCGCTCGGCGACCTGCTCGCCTTCTGGCTCCGCGACGAGGACGGCCTGCCCGGCGGTCCGGAGGCGGCACGGATCGGCGACGCCGGCGCCGTCTGCTCGTTGGTCGCCCCGGACCTCATGGACATCCGCACCCTGCCGGTGCGCGTCGAGACGGCGGTCGGTCCCGCACGCGGCCAGACCATCGTGGACCGTCGGCGCGGGCCCGGAGAGGACGCCGAGCACGGGCTCGCGGACACCGGGAAGAACGTGCAGGTCGTTCTCGGGGCGCAGGAGGATGCTGTCGCCCGACTCTTCCTCGAGACCGTCGTGCCCGACGGCGCCTGACCCCGCACCCGTCCCACCCTCGGAGGCACCCATGCCTGCCCAGCGCATCCTCGTCACCGGCGGCTCCGGCTTCATCGCCGGCCACTGCCTCCTGCAGCTGCTCGAGGAGGGGTACCGGGTCCGCGCCACCATGCGCTCCCTCGAGAAGGAGGCGCGTGTGCGCTCCGAGCTCGAGGCGGCCGGCCTCACCCGTGGCGAGGACCTCGAGTTCGCCGCGGCGGATCTGACCTCCGACGACGGCTGGGCGCGCGCCCTGGACGGCGTCGACGCCGTCCTGCACGTCGCCTCCCCGGTCATGCCCGGCCATGTGGAGGACGAGGCGCAGCTCGTGGCCACGGCCCGCGAGGGCACCTTGCGCGTGCTGCGAGCCGCCCGCGACGCCGGGGTGGAGCGCGTGGTCCTCACCTCCGCCTTCCGGGCCGTGAGCTGGGGCACGCCGACACGGACCGGGTTTTCACCGAGGAGGACTGGACGGTGCTCGACGGCCCAGGGGCCGACGCCTACGCCCGCTCGAAGACCCTCGCCGAGCAGGCCGCCTGGGAGTTCGCCCGCAGCGAGCCGGATGCGCCGGACCTCGTGACCATGCTGCCGGTCGCGGTCATGGGCCCGCTGCTGAGCGCGGGAGCCTCGGGCGCCAACCACGTGGTCCTGAGCCTCCTGCAGGGCGCCATCCCTGCGAGCCCGCACCTGTTCTTCCCGATCGTCGACGTGCGCGACGTCGCCCGAGCCCATGTGCTCGCGCTGCGGAGCCCGTCGGCCGCGGGCCAGAGGTATCTGCTGTCCGACGGACCGGCGCTCGAGATGCAGGAGGTCGCGCGGATCCTGCGCGAGCACCTCGGGGAGGCCGCCGCGAAGGTCCCCTCGCGCTCACTCCCGAACGCCGTGGTGCGGGTCGCGGGACTGTTCTCCCGCCAGATGCGCGCCATCGTCGCCGACCTGGGCGTTGCCAAGCGCGCTTCCCACGAGAAGGCGGCCCGCGAGCTCGGCTGGGAGCCGCGTCCCGCGCAAGAGGTGATCCTCGACGCCGGGCGCAGCATGATCGCCCAGGGGCTCGTCAGGTCCTGAACCCGCGTCGCCGGGATCCTCGTGTCCCCGCGGCGGCTCGCTGCGCTCCGTCCTCGGGGGCACCGGCCTGGCAGCGCGGGCACACGAAGATGACCCGTCCCTCGGACCCCTCGATCGCAGGCTCGATGAGGTCCCCGCGCTCGATGCGCGCGCCGCAGCGACGGCAGGGTTCGCGGGCGCGTCCGTAGGCCCACAGGTCGCCGCGTCGGCCCATCATCCCGCCAGTCGTCATCCGCACCGCGCGGCTCGTGTTCACCGTGAGCAGGCGCTGGGCGAGGTCGACCATGCCGGGCAGGTCCGCGACCTCGCGCAGCGGGGCCGACGGGTGGATCCGCTGCAGGAAGCACAGCTCGCAGCGATAGATGTTGCCGATCCCGGCGAGGTTCCGCTGATCCAGCAGGGCGAGGCCCACGGGCCGCTCGGGCCGTGCCCGAAGGTTCTCGAGCGCCTGCGCACGATGCCGGTCGGACCAGTCCGGGTCCAGGAGGTCGGGACCCAGATGGCCGATGAGCTCGTCCTCGTCGGCCGTGCGCAGCAACCGCACCTGCTTCACGTCGTACCCGACCGCCCGGACCTCGCGGCCGTCGTCGCGGAGCGCCTCGAGCACGATGCGGGCGGTGTGCCGGGGACGCGGGCCGGCGCTCGTGTCGCTCGAGCGCAGGGAGATGCCGTCGACGTGCCAGATCCCGTCCATCATCAGGTGGCTGTGGAGGGTGAGCGGCTCGGCCGTTCGGGTGGAAGTGAGCTGACCGCAGGTCGCGCCCGGACCGCTGGGCGGGAGCAGTCGCAGCAGCAGGTGCTTGCCGCGCGGGACCACCTCCTGCACCCTCCAGCCGCGCAGGTCCGCGGTCGCAGCACTCGGCACCCGCAGGTCGCTGCGGGTGATCTCGGCGCCGGCGAGGGCCTCGTGGAGGATCCGGCACTGGCGGAAGACGGTGTCGCCCTCGGGCATCAGCGGCCTCCCGCGCGCAGGCGCAGCGACCGCGGGGAGCGGTAGCAGCCGGCGTCGACGAGCGCCCGGACCACATGGGCGACCTCGGCGTCCTCGAGCCCGTGCCCGACGATCCGCTCCACCTGCAGCTGCGGCAGCAGGGACTCCTCGCGGATCGCGCGGGCGAGCTGCTCGGCCACCAGCGGCGTGGCCTCCTCTCCGGCCCACCACAGCAGGCTCTTGCCACCGCGCTCCACGAAGGCGGCGACCTCGCCGTCGACGAGGACGACGAGCGTCCCGGCGCGGCGCGCGGGCCGCGCCGTCGTGCCCTCGGGCGGGGCGATCGGCAGGGCCGGCCAGGGCAGCGCGGCGCCATAGGGGTTCGCCGGATCCGTCGCGGCGAGCACGAGCGTCGACGGTCCGGCGCCGCCCTCGCGGCCATCTGCTCCTGCGTCCCGCCGCGACTGCGCTTCGTGCTCGCGGTCGCGCAGCAGGTCCACGGCCTCCACGGGCGCGAACTGCGAAGCGCCGAGGCCGTCCACGAAGTAGCCGCGCCGACAGCTGCCGGCCTCCTCGAGCGCCGACAGCACCCGGTAGACGCCCGCGAACGAGCCCGGCACGTCCTCGACGTCCATCGCACCGCGGGTGAGGACGCCGTGGCGGTCCAGCAGCAGCGTCGCGAGCGCCGCGGAGCGTGCGGAGGGCTCCACCGCCTCGACCCGCAGGGCCGACCACCGCCCCGCGCCGACGGGCCCGGTGACCAGCTGCGACGGCTCCGAGGCACCCTGTCGCATCATGGCTGCCGAGAGCCGCGCAGCGCCGCGCCGGGTGAGGGGACGCGAGCGGCCCGACCGCCCCGCGCCGCCCGTACGGCTCGCGCCGCGGGAGGGCGCGGGCCCCAAGGCATAGGTCCGCAGGGCCTCGAAGGAGTCGTTGGTGACGAGTCCGGCGAAGGCCAGGTCCCAGAGAGCCTCGTGCACGTCCTGCGGACGGGCGGCCTCGCCGTCGTCGTCCCCAGCGTCGCTTGCGAGCGCGGTGAGGATCTCGCCGTGGCGCAGGGCGCCCGGGGTATCGCGCAGCAGGGCGAGGATGCGGGCGCTCAGCGATCCCTCGACGAGCGCGCCCGCGGACTCCTCGAGGGCGCCCGCATCCAGCCCCAGGGGGAGTGCATCGGCCAGATGGAGACGCACCCATCCGTCGGCCGCCCCGAGCCGGCCGTGCCCGGACCAGACCACCTCGCCGGAGGCGAAGGCTGCGTCGAGGACGGCGGGGGAGAAGTCCGGGAGGCGCGCGGGAAGGATCTGGGTCTCCCAGGTGCTCAGCGGCAGGGAGACCCCCGCGAGCTGGTCGATCACCGAGAGCAGGCCGTCGGCCCCGCGCCAGTCGGCCCGGGCCCGGCGGCCGTCGGACCGCCGCGCCGGCAGGTGCTGCCAGTCGGAGAGGAAGCGCGCGTAGACGGGATGGGGGACGGGGGCGATGTCCTTGCGCGAGGCGGCCAGGGAGGCGCGGCGGATCCGCCGCAGCATCTGGGCATCCACCCACTCCTCGCCCTCGCGCCCGGGCGTGAACTCGCCCTGCTGGAGGACTCGCTCGCCGGTGAGCTGCTCGAGCGCCGTGCGCGCGACGCCGGGGGCCAGGTCGAAGGCGTCGACGAGGTCCGACGGGGCGAAGGGGCCGCGGCTGCGCGCCCATCGCGAGACGAGATCCGCGACTGCGCGCGGCACGGGCGCCAGGTGCGGCTCGGGGATCCCGGGCGGCAGCGCAGCCCCGAGCGCGTCACGCAGGAGCCCCGCGTCCTCGATCGCGGCCAGGTGCTCCACGCCGCCGATGCGCACGGCGACGGCGCGGCGCGCGTCGACGAGCTCGCGGGCGACCTCGGCAGCACGATCGGAGGCGCGCTCGTCCGTCTCGTGGAGCCTCGCGGAGATCTGGTCGAGCGTGAGCGGGCCGAGGCGGCGCAGGGCGTCGGCCGCGTCCTCGGCGCCGCGCAGCGGACGCTCCCCGTCGAGGCCCTGCGCGCGGCGCTCGACGTCCTCGATCACGCGCGCGTCCAGCAGCTCGCGCAGGCTCACGCTGCCCAGCAGCTCCGCGAGCAGCGACTGGTCGAGCGCGAGGGCTGCGGTGCGACGCTCGGCGAGAGGCGCGTCGGTGTCGTAGATGAACTGCGCCAGGTAGCCGAACAGCAGGGAGCGGGCGAACGGCGAGGGGGAGTCCGTCTCGACCTCCCGCACCTGCACGCGACGCCCGTCGACCCCGCGCATGAGGTCGACCAGGGCGGGCAGGTCGTAGACGTCCTGCAGACACTCGCGCGCCGCCTCGAGCATGATCGGGAACTGCGGATAGGGGCGGGCGACCTCGAGGAGATGACCGGCCCGCTGGCGCTGCTGCCACAGGGGCGCCCGGGAGCGCGGATCCCGGCGCGGCAGCAGCAGCGCCCGGGCCGCGCACTCGCGGAAGCGGGCCGCGAACAGGGCGGAGGTGCCGACGAGCCGCCGCACCTCCTCCTCGATCTCCTCGGGCGTGAAGACGAAGAGGTCCGCCCCGGGCGGCTCCTCTCCGTGCGGGATGCGCAGCACGATGCCGTCGTCTGCCGCCATCGCCTGGCCGTCGAGCCCGTACCGCTCCTCGACGCGGGCGCCGACGGCGAGGGCCCAGGGGCCGGTGATGCGCTGGCCCAGCGAGCAGTGCAGGACGACCCGCCAGTCGCCGAGCTCGTCGAGGAAGCGTTCGATGATCAGCTGGTCGGGGCCCGGGACGACGCCGGTGGCCTGCTCCTGCTCGGCGAGGTGGTCGATGAGGGCGCCGCGCGCGTTCTCGTCGAGGCCCAGGGATCCGAGGCGCTCGCGCGCGGCCTCCTCGGGAAGGGCCGCGAGCTCGGCCTGCATGCTCGCGATGGCGCGGCCCAGGGTGGCCGGCCGTCCCGCGCCCTCGCCGTGCCAGAACGGGATGCGGCCGGTGAGGCCGAAGGCGGGGGAGACGGTGACGCGGTCGGCGGTGATCTCCTCGATCCGCCAGCTCGAGGTGCCCAGCGTGATCACGTCCCCGCGACGGGACTCGTAGACCATCTCCTCGTCGAGCTCGCCCACGCGCCGCGGCTGGGTCTCGCCCTCGGCGGCGACCAGGTGCACGGGGTAGAGACCGCGGTCGGGGATGGTCCCGCCGCTGGTGACGACGAGGCGCTGGGCACCGGGCCGCGCCTGCAGGGTGCCGCTCGCGTGGTCGTGGACCAGGCGCGGACGCAGCTCGGAGAAGGCGGTCGAGGGATAGCGGCCGGCGAGCAGGTCGATGGTCTGGTCGAAGGCGGACCGGGGCAGCGAGCGGTAGGGGTGGGCCTCGCGCACGAGGTCGAACCACTCCTCGACGTCCAGGTCCTCCGCGAGGGCCGCGGAGACGGTGTGCTGGGCGAGCACGTCCAGGGCGTTGCGGGGCACGGCGAGGGGCTCGATGCGGCCCTCGACCGCCTCGTGCACGGTGACTGCCGCGCGCAGCACGTCGGAGGCGTGCAGCGGGTGGAGCACGCCCTGGGAGGTCGCGCCGACGTCATGCCCGGCCCGGCCGATGCGCTGGAGCAGGCTCGAGACGCTGAGCGGGGTCTCCACCTGGATCACGAGGTCCACGGAGCCCATGTCGATGCCGAGCTCGAGGGAGGAGGTGGCGACCACGCAGCGCAGCGCGCCGGACTTCAGCTGGTCCTCGATGCTCGCGCGGATGTCCTTGGACATGGATCCGTGGTGCGCGCGGGCGACGTCCTCGATCCCGTCGGGGTCGACGGTGGCGTCGTCGGGTCCGGTGTCCCGGGACGAGGCGCCCGTCGGGCGGGCCACGAGGTCGGAGTCCCCGTCGGCACCCAGCGCGAGGGCGGCCGCATCCTCGACGAGCCGCCGGCGGTGCAGGGTGTTGAGCTTCGCGGTGAGCCGCTCGGCCTGGCGGCGCGAGTTCGTGAACACGATGGTCGAGCGATGGGCGAGGACCTCGGCGAGCACGGCCCGCTCCACGTGCGGCCAGATCGTCCCGGAGACGTCGTCCTCGTCGACCGCGTCGGGGGGAGGATCGATCGCGGAGAGGTCCGGCACGGGCAGGTGCACGCCGATGTCCCAGGCCTTGGTCGACGGCGGGCGCACCACCTGCACGGCGCCGCCGGTGCCGCCGCCGGTGCCGCCGGGCGCCCTGCCCCGTCGACCGGCGCCGCCGAGGAACGCGGCGACCTCGTCGACCGGCTCGACGGTCGCCGAGAGGCCGATCCGCTGGGCGGGCCGGTCGAGCATCGCGTCGAGCCGGGCGAGGGAGAGCGCGAGGTGGACTCCGCGCTTGGTGCCCGCGACCGCGTGGACCTCGTCGACGATCACGGTGCGCACGCCGGCGAGGGTCTCCCGCGCCGACGAGGACAGCATGAGGAACAGCGACTCGGGGGTGGTGATGAGGATGTCCGGCGGGTGGGCGAGGAGGCGGCGGCGTTCGGCGGGCGGGGTGTCGCCCGTGCGCACGCCCACCCGGAGCTCGCGGTGGTCGAGGCTGAGTCGCTGGGCCGCGCGCATCGTTCCCACCAGGGGCGACGTCAGGTTCCGCTCGACGTCGACGCCCAGCGCCTTGAGCGGGGAGATGTAGAGGACCGAGGTGGACTCCGGGAGCGTGGCGCCGCCGAAGGCGAGATCGTCGATCGCGGTGAGGAAGGCGGCGAGCGTCTTGCCCGATCCGGTCGGGGCGACCACGAGCGTGTCCTCGCCGCGGCCGATCGCCTCCCACGCGCCCTCCTGCGCGGGCGTGGGCTCGGCGAAGGCCTCGGTGAACCAGGCTCGGGTCGCGGGGGAGAAACGATCGGGCATTGCGCGGGCATCCGCGCTCGAGGGCGCATCGAGACCCGGACCCCGCTCCGGGGGCGCGGCGCGGTCCGCCGCGGGATCGGCCCCCGCACCCGGGGCCGTCCCCCGTCCAGCACCTCGTCCGCGCGCCATCGGGCCATTCTCGCAAGGCGGTCCGACGAACGGGGCGCGCCCCGGATACTCGCCCTGCTCCGCCCTTCGCCTCGCCTCGGCGGCGGTGCCGCCTGCGCGTCGCCGTCGGCATGTCCTGTGTGAACGCGCCCTGACCGTATGCAGGGCCGACGTGGCAGGATGGACGACACGGCGGGACCCGTCTGCGGTCCCCGCGACCTCGAATGGAAGGGATGAACCTCATGGCGGAGTACACGCTTCCCGATCTCGATTATGACTACGCGGCGCTGGAGCCCCATATCTCGGGCCGGATCATGGAGCTGCATCATGACAAGCACCATGCGACCTATGTGAAGGGTGCGAACACGGCGCTGGAGAAGCTGGCGGCGGCGCGCGAGGCGAATGATTTCGGCTCGATCAACCAGCTGTCGAAGGATCTGGCGTTCAACCTGGGTGGTCACACGAACCACTCGATCTTCTGGAAGAACCTCTCGCCGGAGGGTGGGGACAAGCCCACCGGTGAGCTCGCGTCGGCGATCGATGAGTACTTCGGGTCGTTCGATGCGTTCCAGGCGCAGTTCACGGCGGCGGCTCTGGGGATCCAGGGGTCGGGCTGGGCGATCCTGGCGTACGAGCCGATCGCGGGGAACCTGGTGATCGAGCAGTTCTACGATCAGCAGAACGGGATCCCGGTGGCGACGGTTCCGCTGTTCCAGCTGGATATGTGGGAGCACGCGTTCTACCTGGACTACCAGAACGTGAAGGCTGATTACGTGAAGGCGATCTGGAACATCGTGAACTGGGCGGATGTCCAGGCGCGGTTCGAGAACGCGCGCAGCACGAAGGGCCTGGTCAACCCCGGCGCCTGAGGTGCCATGACCCACCTGATCCGCTGACCCCTGCGCGGGCGCCCGAGCACCGGCGCCGCCTGCGGGGGCGAGCGATCAGCTCGACCGGCGGCCTGCTCCTGATGAGGAGCCGGCCGCCGGTCTCTTCATGTCTCGTGGACTCAGCGGGGTCGGGCGGAGGAACCGATGCGCCGGCCGCCCCCGGCTTACGGCACGGCGTTCGCGCCTCGACCCCGTGGGTCCTCCCCAACGCCGGGTTATCCCCATTCCTGCAGCGACCGTGGCGGACGGCGTCGCCGCTGGGAACTCTGGGGGAGTCGGCAGAGGGCCGACGGCGGGCCGAGCCCCGCCTCCGAGGAAGGAACCCGCCATGAGCATGAGGGATGTCTACGTCACCGTCCGCGGCAACGCGACGAGCGACGCCCACACCACGAACAACCAGAGCGAGCCGACCGTCATGGTGCGGATCGCCGTGAACCGCCGCTACTACGACAAGGGGATCGAGGACTACAAGGATGCCGCCACTCCGGACTTCTACAACATCTACGGCACGAAGGCGCTGGGCAGGAACATGCTGCGCTCGGTGAAGAAGGGCGATCCGGTCATCGCGACCGGCCGCCTCAGCTATTCCGAGTGGACGTGGGAGGACGGCTCCGAGGGTCGGAGCATGCAGGTGCGCGCGGATGCGGTGGGCCACGATCTCGTGTTCGGCACCACGCACATGACGCGCGCCCAGCGCCACGACGATCCGCCCGTCGACATCAACACCGGAGAGGTCTTCCCCGGCGGACAGCCCTCCATGGTGCGGCCCCTCAGCGGGGTCGTGGGCGACGACGGGGGCGGTGCGCCCGCCGCCACGCCGCCCGAGGGCGCCTCCGACGGCCCCGGGGCCGACGAGGACGAGAGCAGGCAGCTCGCCGGTCAGGGAGCGGGCGGCGCCGACGCGCCGTTCTGAACCGGACCGCCGCTCCGGACCGGGCTCACTCCTCCCCGGTGACGGCCTCGCGGATCGCCGCGACGACATCGGGGAGGAGCTGCGCGCCGAGCGTGACCTCCTTGTGGCCCTCGCGGCGCACCGCGCAGAACATGGTGCCGTCCTCGAGCGCGGCGACCGCGGCCCGCATGCTGCCGGCTCCCGTGGGGAGCGAGTCCTCGGGTGCGCGCTCCTCGCGCTGCGCGGCGCTCAGGTCGAAGCACGCGGCCAGGCCGGTGATGCCCTCGGGCCACGCGAGCGCGGAGAGGGAGGAGAGGGGGTCGGAGTCCGAGGGCACGTCGTCGAGCTCGACGGGAGTGAGGTGCCGGGAGTCCTGAGCCAGGCTGAGCGCCACGTCATCGCCCAGGAGCGCCGCGAGCCCCGGCTGCTCGGCGAGCAGCTGAGCGCTGCGCAGGAGGGCGAACCAGTGGACGCGCTCGAGCGCAGGCTCCTCGAGATGGCGGAGCACCTCCAGGAGCACGCCGGCCAGGGCCGCCTGCGCGGGGTCGAGATCGTCGTGCGGGGCATCGGCCCCGCGGGGAGTCTCACTCATCACAATCCTTCCAGGGGAGACCTGGCAAGATGGGAGGGCCACCGTTGCACGCGGTCGGCCCCACACTGTATCCGGAGCTGCGTCTCCTCCACCCGGCGATGAAGCCCCGGTGCGGTGTTCATCCCACGACTCTCCCAGAGGACCCCGTGAGCTTCTCCGCACCCCTCGGTGACCAGCCCCGACCCCGACCACAGCCGGCCGGTGCCGGTTCGTCGGGGAGGCGCCGCCGCCTCTCCCCGCTCTCGATCACGATCGGCGTGCTCGCGCTCATCGTGATCCTCCTGCTGATCGCCTCCGCGGTGTGGACCAGATTCCTCTGGTTCGACCAGATCGGCTTCACCGACGTCCTCACCACGCGCTGGCTGACGCAGGGGCTCCTGTTCCTGAGCGGCTTCCTGGTGTTCGCGGTGCCGCTGTTCTTCTCGCTGCGCCTGACGTACACACATCGGCCGGTCTACCCGCCGGTGACGCGGGAGCAGGAGGCCATGGAGCAGTTCCGCGCGGCCGTGGACCCGCTGCGCCGGGGCATCACGATCGTCGCGCCCATCGTCATCGGCGCCTTCGCCGGGCTCGCCGCGACCCGGCGCTGGCAGGATGTCCAGCTGTTCCTGCATCCCCAGTCCTACGGCAGCACCGACGCGGTGTTCGGCCTGGACGTCGGCTTCTACGTGTTCACGCTGCCGGTGATCACGATGATCATCTCGTTCCTGCAGTTCATGGTGCTGGTCTCCGCGGTCGCGGCGGTCGCCGGGCACTTCGTGTACGGCGGGATCAGCTGGACGCAGGAGAGCGGCCTCGAGGTCACCACGACGGCGCGGCGCCACCTCGGGATCGTCGCCGCCGTCTACGTGCTGCTGCTGGGCGTGGGCCACTGGTTCCACCGCTACGGCATGCTCACCGGCGAGCACGACCGCTTCGACGGCGCCTCCTACACGGACGTCCACGCGATCCTGCCCGCCCAGACGATCCTCGCGATCGCCGCGGTCATCGTCGCGGCCCTGTTCGTGCTGTGGATCTGGCGGGCCGACTGGCGGATCCCCGCCGTCGGCGCCGGTCTCATGGTGCTCTCCACCCTCGTGGTGGGCACCGCCTACCCGTGGGCCATCCAGCAGTTCAAGGTGACCCCGAACGAGCGCGCCCTCGAGCAGCCGTACATCCAGCGCAACATCGAGGCGACGCGCACCGCGTGGAACGTCGACGACGTCACCGAGACCTCGTACTCCGCGTCCACCACGGCCGAGGCGGGCGCGCTGCGCGAGGACGCCGACACCACCGCGCAGATCCGCCTGCTGGACCCCTCGATCGTCTCCCCGACGTTCGAGCAGCGCGAGGCGAACCGCCAGTACTGGGGCTTCGACCAGGTGCTCAGCGTGGACCGCTACACGATCGACGACCGCCTCCAGGACACCGTGATCGGCGTGCGCGAGCTGCGCCCCGACAAGTTCAACCTCGACAGCCGCGGCTGGGTCAACCGGCACATCGTCTACACGCACGGCTACGGCCTCGCGGCCGCCTTCGGCAACCAGCGCAACTCGGACGGCGAGCCCGACTTCCTGCAGTCCGGAGTCCCCGGCAAGGGCGAGCTGGGCGATTTCGAGGAGCGAGTCTACTTCGGCCGCCACTCGCCGGACTACTCGATCGTCGGCGCGCCCGAGGGCTCGGAGCCGGAGGAGTTCGACTACCAGACGGGGACCGACGAGAAGAACGAGGGCGCCCAGCACAACAACACCTTCACCGGTGACGGCGGCCCGAAGGTCGGCAGCTTCTTCAACCGTCTGCTGTACGCGATCAAGTTCCGCGATCCCAACATCGTCATCTCCAGCTACGTCAACTCCGACTCGCAGATCCTCTACGACCGCCAGCCGCAGGAGCGCGTGAAGGAGGTCGCGCCGTTCCTGCAGCTGGACTCCGAGATGTACCCGGCGGTCGTGGACGGGCAGATGGTGTGGGTGATCGACGGATACACGACCACCGACGCCTACCCGTACTCGACGAAGCAGAATCTGGATTCCGCCACGGTCGACTCCAAGACCGCCGAGGAGGACGCGAGCGACAACTACAGGGACGCGCACGCCAACTACATGCGCAATTCCGTGAAGGCCACCGTCAACGCCTTCGACGGCAGCGTGAACCTGTACACCTGGGACACCGAGGACCCGATCCTCAAGTCGTGGCAGCAGGTGTTCCCCGATTCGCTGAAGCCCGCCTCGGAGATCTCCGGCGACCTCATGAGCCACCTGCGCTACCCGGCCGACTACTTCAAGGCCCAGCGCGAGATCCTCGCGAAGTACCACGTGACGGAGGCCGACGAGTTCTTCGGCCAGCAGGATTTCTGGCAGGTCTCGCCGGACCCGACGGCGAAGGCATCGACCAACGCCGACGGCTCCAAGGGCACCCAGGCCCCGCAGCCGCCGTACTACCTCACGATGCAGATGCCGGGGGAGGAGTCCCCGCGCTTCACCCTGTCCTCGAACTACATCCCCTATCAGGGGCAGAGCGGGCAGAACGTGATGACGGGCCTGCTCGCCGTGGACTCGGAGACGGGGGACAAGGCCGGGAACCCGGCCAAGACCTTCGGCAAGATGAACCTCCTGGTGCTGCCCACGACGAACCCCGTCAACGGCCCCGGGCAGGTCCAGGCCACCTTCAACGCCGAGCCCAACGTCTCGCAGGCGCTGAACCTGCTGAAGTCGGGGAACTCCGAGGTCATCAACGGCAATCTGCTCACGGTCCCCGTGGGCGGCGGCCTGCTCTACGTCCAGCCCGTCTACATCCAGTCCTCCTCCGCCGGCGGCGGCACCCAGTACCCGCTGCTGCAGATGGTGCTGGTGTCCTTCGGGGACAAGATCGGCTTCGCGCCGACGCTCGACGAGGCCCTCGACAAGGTCTTCGAGGGCGACTCGGGGGCCAACGCGGGCGACGCGAAGGTCGAGAGCGACCAGAGCGGCGCGGTCTCCGGCTCCGTGGACACCGAGAGCGGGGAGGCCGACAAGAGCGACGCGTCGGGCGCCTCGAAGGACTCGGGCGACTCCGGCGATGCGGGGTCGGACACGGCCGGCGGCACCGCCCAGCAGCGTCTGGATCAGGCGCTGAAGGACATGGACCAGGCCACCAAGGATGCCGACGCCGCGATGAAGAAGGGCGACTGGAACGCCTACGGCAAGGCGCAGGACGAGCTCTCCGACGCTCTGCAGCGGGCGGTCGACGCCAACAGCGAGATCGAGGGCTCCGGTGGCGCGGCGAGCGACGGCGGGGGCGCGAGCGACGGCGGGGACTGACCCGCCGACCGCGACGGCGCCGGCCGGACCCGTGCTCGTGGGTCCGGCCGACGTCCGCGCGGATGCCTGCGCGGATGCCCGCGGCCGCTCGGAGCCCCGTCTGACCAGGACCGTCGGAGGAGGGTGACGTGTCATGGCACACGTTCCCGCCCTCCCGGCTGGACTCCGAATCGGGGGTGTCCTAGAGTTGAACATGTCGCCGCGGGGTGGAGCAGTTCGGTAGCTCGCCGGGCTCATAACCCGGAGGTCGTAGGTTCAAATCCTGCCCCCGCTACGAATAGGGCCCCTCACCTGGTACTTCACCAGGGAGGGGCCCTTCACTTTGCCCGGGTCCAAGCGAGCTATACGCAGAGCTATACGCAAGGTTGCGCAGCGCTGGGCGGTCGCTGATCGCCTCTACCGTGCGATGATCACGCCATGGAACACAGTGAGCACGGCCACAAGCCTTCTGAGGGCGAGACCCCAGGGACTCCGCTGACCGATGACGATCGAGCGCTGCTCGCCGACGAGTCCGTCTGGGCGGCGGCTGACGCGGCAAGCAAGCGTGGCGGTAGCAACCCGCGCCCCCGACTTGCGTAGAGCCGTCTAGCGAGAATCTTTCCACCAGCTAGGAACTTGACGCCCGGATCGCTCCACGATGCCGTCGGCCGCCGCCACCGCGGACGGATCGTCGGATGCGTCCTCGAGAGCCGTGCGCAGCAGCGCGTCGACGTCTTCCGCCGTGCGGATGTAGTCGGCTGCATCGAAGCGGTGCTCATCGTCCATGCGCTGATTCTCCGCTCCCGACGGAGAGTTGAACAGGTCATTTGCTCGGGCCGTCCCCCGAATCATCCGTGGATGCAGAGGCGGAGCGGGCCCTGACGTGCTCGTGCCAGTTCCGAGCGGGCTCAAGTCGAGCCCGTTGGCTGTTGCTCTGGAGCCGACGCGCAGTGCAGCGCGGGCTCCAGTCCATTCCGCTTCAGGACGGACGTCTCGGCCCGGGACAAGTTGGCCGACCACGGTCCGAATGTCGTGTGACCCGATATCGTTGCAGCATCGTCCACTTCACGATTCAGCATCGGAGATCGAGCCACTGTGTCAGCCCTTTCCAGCTTTGTGTGGGGTGTCGCTGACACTCTGCGCGGTCCCTACGCGGAGGCCGAGTACGGCTCCGTCATCCTTCCGTTCACTGTCCTGCGCCGTCTCGAGTGCGTCATGGAGTCGCATCGTGAGGTGATGAGCGAGGTGGTCGCGACCTACGACGGTGAGCAGCAACGGCGGACGCACCTCAAGATCCGTACCCGCAGCGCAGACAACGCGGGGCTATCGTTCTGGACGACGAGCAACTACACGCTGAAGAAGGCACTACAGGACCCGAACAACCGGGACGGGACTGCCGCAAGGATGGGTGACATCTGATCTGGCTTGCCCGTAGGGCGGCCTGGAAGGATGTGTACCATGCCCGCTCCCTACCCCCAGGAGTT